>JBDTNI010000142.1:0-6010 GCA_039933815.1 Betaproteobacteria bacterium | reverse complement strand
CGATTCTCCGGTTTGACATCGGTTCAAGTCGAGAGCAGCGATTGTCGCACGCGTTGCGACCGCTCGCGTCCCGGACGCCGCGGCCAGCCTGGCGCGCAGTTGCTGGCACGGTAACCGTCCTGACCCCGCGGGGGCAGCCGCGAGACGTCGGCGCGCCACGGTAAAATGACGCGGCCGCCCTCGTTGGCGGCCGTTTCATTTTTGGCGGACCCCGACATGACGTTGCCGATGATGCCCGAGGAAATCGTATCCGAGCTCGACAAGCATATCGTCGGCCAGGATGCGGCGAAGCGCGCTGTCGCGATCGCACTGCGCAACCGATGGCGGCGCCAGCAGGTTCCCGAGCCGCTACGGCAGGAGATCACGCCGAAGAACATCCTGTTGATCGGACCGACTGGCGTCGGCAAGACGGAGATCGCGCGCCGGCTGGCGCGGCTTGCCGACGCACCGTTCGTCAAGGTCGAGGCCACGAAGTTCACCGAGGTCGGCTACGTGGGCCGCGACGTGGACACGATCATCCGCGACCTGGTCGAGGTGTCGGTCAAGCAGTTGCGCGAAGCCGACGCGCGCGACGTGCGCGACCGCGCCGCCGACGCGGCCGAGGAGCGCGTGCTCGACGTGCTGCTGCCGCCCGCGCGCGAGGTGAATTTCGACGACATGAAACCCGCCGATTCGGCGACGCGTCAGAAATTCCGCAAGATGCTGCGCGAAGGCAGCCTGGACGACAAGGAAATCGACGTCGAAGTCGCCGTGTCGACGCCGCAGATGGAGATCATGGCGCCGCCCGGCATGGAGGACCTGACCTCGCAGATCCAGGGCATGTTCCAGCAGATCGGCGGCGGCCGGCGCAAGGTCAAGCGCATGAAGGTGTCGGAGGCTCTGAAACAGCTGACCGACGACGAGGCGAACAAGCTGATCAACGACGACGACATCAAGACGCGCGCGCTTGAAGCCGCCGAGCAGAACGGAATCGTGTTCTTGGACGAGATCGACAAGATCGCCGCGCGTACCGACACCCACGGCGCCGACGTTTCGCGCCAGGGCGTGCAGCGCGACCTGCTGCCGCTCGTCGAGGGCACGACGGTCACGACCAAGTACGGGATGATCAAGACGGACCACATCCTGTTCATCGCCTCGGGCGCGTTTCACCTGTCGAAGCCGTCGGACCTGATTCCCGAATTGCAGGGGCGATTGCCCATCCGGGTCGAGTTGTCGCCGCTGTCCGTCGGCGATTTCGAGCGCATCCTGACGAGCACGGACGCGTGTCTGACGATGCAGTACCAGGCGCTGCTCGGCACTGAGCAGGTCCATCTCGATTTCAAGCCGGATGGCATCCGCCGGATCGCCGAGATCGCGTTCAGCGTCAACGAGCGGCAGGAGAACATCGGCGCGCGCCGGCTTTACACGGTGATGGAGCGCCTGCTCGAGGACGTCTCGTTCCACGCGGCGCGGCGCACCGGCGAGACGGTCGCCATTGACGCGGCGTTCGTCGACGGGCGGCTTGCAGGCATTGCCGACGACGACAATCTGTCGCAATACATCCTTTGAGCGCCAAGCGCGTCGGCACTGCGCGGCCGACCCCGTGAGCAAGCCGCGTGCGAGTGCCGCGGTCGAAATTCGTGGAACGCAATGCTAGCGCGCATCCTCGGCATCATCCTGCCGGTGTTCTCGGTCATCACGCTCGGCTGGTTCTACGCATGGCGCGTGAAGCCGGACATGGCGGTGGTGAACCGGATCAGCATGAACGTGCTCGCCCCCGCGCTGGTGTTCTCGGCGCTCGCGAGCCGCGAATTCGACATGGCGGCGAACCGGATGCTGATGCTCGGCAGCGTCGGGGTCGTCCTGGGCTCCGGCCTGCTCGCGTGGCCGTTTGCGCGGCTCCTGCATGCGAGCCCGCGTACGTTCGTACCGCCGATGATGTTCAACAACTGCGGCAACATGGGCCTGCCGCTCGCGGCGCTCGCCTATGGCGCCGCCGGGTTCTCGCCGATGGTGGCACTGTTCACGATCTCCAACCTGCTGCATTTCACGCTCGGCATCTGGATGGTGCACCACCATTCGCGCTTCGCCAGCCTGCTGCGCAATCCGATCGTCGTCGCCACCGTGCTCGGCTTCGGGTTCGCGGCGGCGCATCCGCCGCTGCCCGAATGGCTGACCGTGGCGATCAAGCTCGTCGGCGACGCGCTGATCCCGATGATGCTGCTGTCGCTCGGCGCGAGGCTGTACGAGGCGAGCTTCCGCGATTGGGGCATCGGGCTCGTCGGCGGAATCGTCTGCCCGCTGACCGGCATCGCCGTTGCGGCGCTGCTCAGCGGCTGGCTCGATCTCGACCCCACGCAGCAGGGACTGCTGATCCTGTTCGGGAGTCTGCCCCCGGCCGTGCTGAACTTCATGGTGGCCGAGCAGTTTGCCCAGGAACCCGGCAAGGTCGCGTCGATCGTGCTGATCGGCAACCTGCTGTCGGCGGTCTTCGTGCCGATCGGGCTGACGATCGCGTTGCGCGGCTGACGTCGTCCGCGCAGACGGCTCGCATCCATCGTCGCACCACTCCGGGCGTCGCCGGACCAACGGTCACGTGCAGCAGTGCCGCGGAGCGCTAACGCGTCGAGGCTGCAGCTACCGGGAGTCGCGAATCGTCGACGGCGTCGATCAGCGCATCACGCTGCAGCACCTCCGGCAACAGCGTGGGCACCCCGTCGCGGCGGTAGAAAGCGTAGACCGGCACGCCGCTCCTGCCGAGCGCCGACAGCGCGCGCGTGATCGCCGGATCGCGCCGCGTCCAGTCCGCCCGAAGCAATGCGACATCGTTGCGCGCGAACGCGGCGCGAACGCGGTCGTCCGACAGTACCAGCCGCTCGTTGACCTGGCAGGTCACGCACCACGCCGCCGTGAAATCGACGAAAACCGGACGCTTCAGGGCCACCAGTTCCGCGACGCGATCGGCCGAATACGGTTCCCAGCCGTCCGCTCGCGCGCCCGGGGCATCGCGCTCCCCGGCTGCGACCTCCGCGCCGCGAACGTTGTGCAGAAGGGGCCACGCGACGATAGCCGCCACGGCGGCGCCGGCGATTGCCGCGGCCGACCTCGCCGCGTTGCCGCCGCCGCGGCGCGTTCGCCACGACCATAGCGCGAACGCCACCAGCACCAGCGCGGCGCCGATGCGCAGCACGCCATCGTTGTCAGTCTGCGCGCCGAGCACCCAGACGAGCCACGCCACGGTCGCATAGAGCGGGAACGCGAGCAGTTGTTTCAGCCGTTGCATCCATGCACCGGGACGCGGCAGCCAGCGTCGCCACGCGGGAAAACACGCGAGCGCTACGTAGGGCACCGACATCCCGACACCGAGCGCGACGAAGATCGCCAGCGTCACCACCGCGCGCTGACCGAGCGCGTAGCCGAGGGCTGCGCCCATGAACGGTGCCGTGCACGGCGACGCAATGGCGACGGCGAGCAGTCCCGAGGCGAACGCATTCACGCTCCGATGCTCGTGCGACCACGATGCGAGCCGGGACGGCAGCAGCGTACCGAACTCGAACACGCCCGAGAGATTCAGCGCCATCACGAAGAACAGCAGCGCGAGCGCGGCCACGACAGCGGGCGATTGAAGCTGAAAGCCCCACCCGAGTTCCTCGCCTGCAGCGCGCAACCCGATGATCGCGAGCGCCAGCGCGACGAACGCGAGGACGACACCGGCGGCGAATGCTGCGCCCTCGATGCGCAGCCCGCGCCGGTCGCCGGCGTCCGATGAAACCAGCGATAACGCCTTTAGCGACAGCACGGGAAATACGCACGGCATCAGATTCAGCAACAACCCGCCGCCGAACGCGAAAGCCAGCGCGACCGGCAGCACCATCGCCGCGCTCGTCGACGACGACAACGCCGGAGCCTGCAACGGTGCCGGTTTTGGACCGGCAACCGCCACTCCCGTTACCGGGACATCGAGCGCGACCGCGCGTACCGTCCGGCCGTCGACGACGAAGCCGGTGTCGGACGTCAGCACGCCCTGCAGGCGCTGGAACGGCGTCGCGAGGTCGTGCGACACGGGCAGCGACAGTTCGACGACGTTGCCGCGAATAACGGCGCGCTGCGCGGCGGACGGCTCGATCTGGCGCTCGCGGTCCGCGAAGAAGTGCATGCCTGCCGGCGTGGTTGGGGCCGCCGCCAACGAGAGCGTCACCGTCGCACCGGCCGCGACCGCGTTCGCGCGAAGCGCCGCCGGCGCCGCGCGCGGCAGCGCTTCGCGCGTGGCGGCGATGGCCAGCTGCCAGCGGGGGTCGGGCTCGGCGCGCGCCGCGACGGGCAGCGTCAATGCGAGGTCGACGCCCTCCGGGATGCAGGTCTCCTTGCACACGAGCCACTCCGCGCGCGCGGTCAGCGCAACGTCGGAGCCAGGCGTCGCGCCCACGGGTACCTGCACCGGGACGAGATGTAACACCGTGCCTTCATAGCCGTAATTCGTCAGCGGACCCGCGGCCAGCGTATGCGGTGCCGGCCACTCGATGGCACCCGCGACGTAACCCGACGGAAGCCGCCAGTCGAGTGTCGTCGGCAAGCCCGACTCACCGGGATTGCGCCAGTAGGTGTGCCAGCCCGGACGGATCTCGAGGCGCAGTGCCACGGTTGCCGTCGTGCCCGGGACGAGCGCGCGGTTTTCGCTGACGATTTGCGCCGTGACATGCTCGGTGACGACCGGTGCGGCCGTCGCGGGCGGCAGCGCGCACGCCAGCACGGCAAGTGCGGCGGCAATGATCGTTGATCGGCGGCTCGTGTTCATGCCCAATCTATAATTGTGCCATTCGCGTTTCGTGACCCGGCCGCTGCGGGCCGAAAGACGAAGCTTCGTCCGGCCCCCTTCAATGCAGAGCGATCGGCTTCCGGGTGGACCCGTTGGTCCGACCGACGGTCCCCGTCCTTACGGTCTTCCCGATGCTGAGCGCGTTCCTGGTATCCGTGGCCGCCGTTGCGATCGGCGAGATCGGGGACAAGACACAACTGCTGGCGCTGATGCTGGCCGCGCGCTACCGCCAGCCGTGGCCCATCCTCGGCGGCATCCTGTGCGCAACGCTCGTCAACCACGCGCTCGCCGGCTTCCTGGGCGCCTTCGTCCGTCACGCCGTCGACCCCCAGGTTCTTCGGTATGCGATCGCGGCAGCGTTCCTGGCCGTCGCCGCGTGGGCCCTGAAACCCGACCACTTCGACGAACGTGACGTGAAGGCGTCGCGCGTCAGCGTCTTCGCGGTGACCGCGGTCGCGTTCTTCCTGGCGGAAATGGGCGACAAGACGCAAATCGCCACCGCCGTGCTCGCGGCGCGGTACGACGCGCTCGCGGCCGTCGTTGCCGGAACCACGTTCGGGATGCTGCTCGCCGACGCGCCCGTCGTATTCGCGGGGAAGCTCGCGGCGGATCGGATTCCGTTCGCCGCGCTGCGCAAGGTCGCAGCCGCGATTTTCGCCGCCATGGGACTGTGGGTCCTGTGGAAGGGGCTGTGAGCAATGCGGCGGAGCGCGCGCCGGTATAATCGGCCCGCCTCCACTGACGATGCGTGCGCGTCCCGTGCGCGAGGCACCGCTTCCGATGACCACGCCCTTCGACCCTGCCGCGATCGAAGCCGCCGCGCAGGCCGCCTGGCGCGACGCGGACGCCTATCGGGCGATCGAGAACGATCCGCGCTACCCGAAAGGCAAGTACTACTGCGTGTCGATGCTGCCCTATCCGTCGGGCAAGCTCCACATGGGGCACGTGCGCAACTACACGATCAACGACATGATGTACCGCTACCTGCGGATGCAGGGGTACAACACGCTGATGCCGATGGGATGGGACGCCTTCGGTCTCCCTGCGGAGAACGCCGCGATGAAGAGCCGCGAGGCGCCGGCGCGCTGGACACGCGACAATATCGCCTACATGAAGCGGCAGCTCCAGGCGATGGGCTTCGCGATCGACTGGTCGCGCGAGGTCGCGACCTGCGACCCTGCGTACTACCGCTGGAACCAGTGGTTCTTTCTCAGG
>JBDTNI010000141.1:0-6011 GCA_039933815.1 Betaproteobacteria bacterium | reverse complement strand
GACAGCAGGAACAGCACGGCGTGCGCGTTGGGCAGCAGGTTCAGCGTGAGCTCGGGCTCGGTGCCGATGGCGTTCAGGCCCGGCGTATCGAGGATGATCAGCCCCTGCTGCAACAGCGGGTGCGGGAAGTTGATCTCGGCGTGCCGCCAGCAGGGTATGTCGATGCTGCCTTCGTCGCCGCGCTCCAGTGCGGACAGGATGTCGACGTCGCGCTCCGAGAACAGTCCGTACTTGCGCGCCAGCGCGACGGGAACGCGCTTGACCTGCGACACGCGCGCGAGCGTCTCCGCCATCCGGTCGGCGGCGGCGAGGTCGAGGGGGAACGTCACCCACTCCTCGGCGTAGTTCTTGAACTCGGTCACCGTCGCCTCGTTGAGGCGCGTCTCGATGGGCAGCAGGCGGATCGAGGGCGGCCGCGACGGATCGTGCAGAAGCTCGGTCGGGCACATCGTCGTACGGCCCGCGGACGACGGCAGCAGGCGTTGACCGAAGTCGGCGAAGAAGATCGCGTTGATCAGCTCCGACTTGCCCCGGGAGAATTCGGCAACGAAGGCGACGACGAGCTTGTCCTGCTGAAGGCGCTCGAGCAGCAACTGCACTTTGCCGTCGACCTGGGCGTCGGCGAGGTCCTGTTGCTGGAGCCACCCGTGCAGCGACGAGATGCCGGCCGAAAGCCTGCGACGCCAGTCGGCATACGCTTCGAAGCGCGCGGCGAGATCGCGCGACGGGATCATGCGCGCCGCGTATGACCGCGGGCAAACATCGTCGGAGTTTTCGAAGCGGCCACCATCGTATGCGGAAAGCACAACTCATGCCGTGCGCCGTGGCGCCGCGACGGCAGCGCGCCGGAGCGTCGCGGGTCCGCGCGCTGCGAAGGTCGCCGTGCCGACGCTCGTCGGTCGATCGACGACGACCGTCGGGCAGCCACGCGCAACACGCGCCGCGCGGCGTCGACTGTTGCCGCGCAATGACAGTCGTCGCAACGCCAATGCGCCCGCGGCCGCGGCGACCGATTCGAGCCTGGTCGCTGGCGTCACGTGCTAGCGCGGCTGGCAGTTCGGGCAATAGAACGTCGAGCGCTGTCCGATGCGGGTCTGGCGAATGCGCTGGCCGCAGACGCGGCAGGGCTCGCCACCGCGTCCGTACACGAAATGGTCGAGCTGGAAGTAGCCGGCGGCGCCGTCGGATCCGACGTAGTCGCGCAACGTGCTGCCGCCTTTGGCGATCGCGGCGTCCAGCACCGCGCGAACGGCGACCACGAGCCTCCCGAGCCGCGCCTTCGACACGCGCCGCGACGGCGTCGTCGGACGGATGCCTGCCCGGAACAACGCCTCGTTCGCGTAGATGTTGCCGACGCCCGTGACGACGTGGTTGTCCATCAGCGCGAGCTTGATTGCGGCGCTTCGGCGGCGGGTCACCCGAAACAGGTACACCGCGTCGAACGCGTCGTCGAAAGGTTCGGGGCCGAGCGAGTCGAGTAGCGGATGGCCGGCCGCCGTCGCCGGAATCCACAGCATCGCGCCGAAGCGCCGCGGGTCGCGGTAGCGCAGCACGGTGCCGTCGTCGAGCGTGATGTCGACATGGTCGTGCAACGCCCGCGGCGGCGGCTGTCGCCAGACGCGCAGCGTGCCGGTCATGCCGAGGTGAACGAGAAGCGCACCGTCGCCCGCGTGAAACAACAGGTACTTGCTGCGGCGCTCGACGCGGTCGATCAGAGCGCCGCGCAGCGTTGCCGGCAACGACGCGGGAACCGGCCAGCGAAGCCGCGGGTCGTAGATGTCGACGGCAGCGACGTGGCGTCCGACGACGTGCGGTGCGATTCCACGGCGCGTCGTTTCGACTTCCGGCAACTCGGGCATCGGATGCGGAGGTATCGCCGCCGCGCGCGGATGCCGTGCGTCGGCAGCAGGAGCCCGTGCGGGCGGTGCGTTTGTGAGCGCCGCGACTATAGCTTAATCTAGCAGGTTCGATCGTGGCGCGTGCGCGCCGGCGAAGCCCCCGATGATCCGTCGTCTTCCCTTGCCCATACTGATCGCTGCCGCGCTGCTCGCCCCGGCGTCGCCGCTGCACGCGCAGAGGCCCGACGCGATACCGGACGCCAGTCGCCCCGCCAGCGCGTCGCCAGCGGCCGCATCCGGGCTTACGGCCGACGTCTTCTATCGGCTGCTGCTCGCCGACGTCGCGATGCAGCGGGGCGACGTCACGCTGGCCGCGCGCGCCTACCTCGACGCCGCGCGGACCACCGGCGACGCGAGGCTGGCGCGGCGCGCCACGGAAGTCGCGATCGCGAGCCGCCAGCGAAACCTGGTTGCAGACGCGGCGAAACTCTGGAGCGACCTCGACCCGGCGGCCGAACGGCCGAAACGCGTGCTGTCCGCGCTGGCGGCCGATCCATCGCGCGGCGGCATCCCGAGCAGCGCGGCCGACGACGAGATCCGCACGCGCATCGAGCGCGTGCTCTCCGATGCCGCGCTGTCCGGAACCGGGGTGGGAGACGTCTTCCTGCAGCTC
This sequence comes from Betaproteobacteria bacterium, assembly GCA_039933815.1. Classification (GTDB taxonomy): domain Bacteria; phylum Pseudomonadota; class Gammaproteobacteria; order Burkholderiales; family Casimicrobiaceae; genus VBCG01. The sequence goes on along the minus strand of JBDTNI010000141.1, from coordinate 3,500 downwards.
AACCAGCTCTTCGCGCAGCAGCAGGACAAGCGCGCAATCCTGACGCTGATCCGCGAAGTCGCGAAGCCGTATCCGACGACGCCGGAAGCGCATTTCGCCGTGGCGCTCGCCGCGTTCGCGACCGGCGGCGACATGGCAGCGGCGTCGGAAGCAACGACCGAGATCGATCGCGCGTTGGAGCTCAAGCCCGACTGGGAACGCGCCGCGGTACTGAAAGGCGAGATCCTCGCCCGCCAGTCGTCCGCCGCCGCGATCAAGTCGCTCGAAAACTTCGTCGCGGCGCACCCCGACGCGAAGCGAGCGACCGGTGCGCTCGCGCAGCGCCTCATCGACCAGAAGCGGCTGGGCGACGCGCGCGCGCTGATGCAGGCGCTCCTCGACCGCGAGCCGTCGTCGCGCGATCTCGAGTTCGCCGTGGCGGCCATCGCGCTGCAGATGAAGGATTACCCGGCGGCCGAGCGCATGCTGCTGAACCTCAAGTCCGCGGGTTACGGCGAGCCCGGCGCGATTGACCTCTACCTCGCCCAGATCGCCGAGGAGACGAAAGACTACGCGAAGGCGATCGAGCGGTACCGCTCGATCACGGAGGGCGATCGCGCGTGGCTTGCGAAGCTGCGGATCGCCGCGATGTACGGCAAGCAGGGCCGCGTCGACGACGGCCGCCGGTGGCTTGCGGACCTGCCGGCAGTCACGCGCGACGAGCGCGTGCAGGTCCGCCAGGCCGAGGCGCAGTTGTTGCGAGCCACCGGCGACGATACCGGCGCCTATCGCGTCCTTGCGCAGGGCCTCGACGACAATCCCGACTCGACCGAACTCATCTACGATCTCGCGATGGTCGCGGAGAAGCTCGACAAGGTCGATGAGGCCGAGTCGAGGTTGAAGCGGCTGGTGGAACTGAAGCCCGACGACGCGCAGGCGCTGAATGCGCTCGGCTACACGCTCGTTGATCGGACGCCGCGCACGGACGAGGGGCTCGCGCTGATCGAGCGCGCACATACGCTGTCGCCGCAGGACCCGTTCATCCTCGACAGCCTGGGCTGGGCGTTCTACCGGATGGGACGCCTCGAAGACGCCGAACGTTATCTGAAGCAGGCACTCGACGGTCGTCCCGACGCGGAGATCGCCGCGCATCTCGGCGAAGTGCTGTGGCAGAAAGGCGATCGCGACGAGGCGCGCGCGCTCTGGAGAGCGCAGCTCGATTCGAATCCGGAGAACGCAGTGTTGAAGGAAACGGTCCAGCGGCTCGCGCCTTGAGTGTGCGCCGCCGGCTCGGCGCGATGCAGGGATTCGCGCTCGGCGCCGCGTGGCTCGCGGGTTGCGCGTCGATTCCGCCCTCGCCGGCGCCGGTCGCGCAGGCACTGGCCGACGTTGCGTTTTCGATCGCCGGCAGGATCTCCGCGCGCAAGGGCGACACCGGGGTCGCGGGCGCGTTCACGTGGACGCACGACGCGCCGCGCGACACGATCAGTCTCGCAACACCACTTGGCCAGACGCTCGCCGAGCTGTCGGGCGACGGGTCCGGCGTCGTTGCGAAGCTGCAGGGTGGCCGCACCGAATCCGCCGACACGTGGCGTGCGTTGACCGAGCGCGCGTTCGGCGTGACGATCCCCGTCGACGGCCTGTCGGCGTGGGTGCGCGGCGTGCCGGTCGTCAACACGCCGTTCGACGCCGAGCGCGATGCGTTCGGGCGCGTCGCGCTCTTGCGGCAGGGCGGGTGGGACGTCGTGTACGCGTACGCCGACGACGCATCGCAGCGGCCGTTGCGCGTGACGCTGACCTATCCCGGCGCCGACGCGGTCGCGGTGCGCGTCGTCGTCGACCAATGGCGCTGACGTTCGCGCTCAACGCGGCGTCCTCGCGGCGTTCCCGCAATTGACACGCCCGATGCCGTCGGCGAAAATGGACGTCTTTTCCGAAGGTTACGCTTTCAACCACCGGCAGTATCCGCGACGGCGACGCATCGGCCGGCATCGGTCGCGCGACACTCGGGACGTCCGTGCAACGACGGACACACGCGCAGGTTTCCGCTGGGGAGTCGCCAAGTTGGTTAAGGCACCGGATTTTGATTCCGGCATTCGAGGGTTCGAATCCTTCCTCCCCAGCCATTTGCCGCGACGCGGGCCGCGACCGCGCGCACCCAGCCCCGCGCTGACCGGCCGCCTTTCGGCCGTCGGTGCGCCCCTCTAGGCAACGAGTCACCGTTTCATCCACGCAGAACCACGACGACCGATGGCCTTCGAGCGCATGCGCATCTTCACCGGCAATGCGAACCCCAAGCTTGCCGAAGCCGTGTGCCGGCACCTCAACATCAGCCTGGGCCGCGCGGTCGTCGGTCGCTTCTCCGATGGCGAGGTGATGGTCGAGCTCCTGGAAAACGTACGGGGACGGGACGCTTTCGTGCTGCAGTCGACGTGCGCACCGACCAACGACAGCCTGATGGAAGTGATGGTGATGGTCGACGCGCTGAAGCGCTCGTCGGTTGCCCGGGTGACCGCCGCCATCCCGTATTTCGGCTACGCGCGGCAGGATCGCCGGCCGCGGTCGGCGCGGGTGCCGATCACCGCGAAGGTCGTCGCCGACATGCTCGCGACCGTCGGTGTCGATCGCGTGATGGTGATGGATCTCCACGCCGACCAGATCCAGGGATTCTTCAACATTCCCGTCGACAACATTTACGCGACGCCCGTGCTGCTCGGCGACGTGTGGAAGCGCAACTACGACAACCTGCTCGTGGTGTCGCCGGACGTCGGCGGCGTCGTGCGCGCGCGCGCGATCGCGAAGCGCCTCGACAGCGATCTTGCGATCATCGACAAGCGCCGACCGAAGGCCAACGTGTCCGAGGTGATGAACATCATCGGCGACGTCGAGGGACGCACGTGCGTCATCATGGACGACATCGTCGACACGGCGAACACGCTGTGCAAGGCCGCGACCGCGCTGAAGGCGCAGGGCGCGCAGAAGGTCGTCGCGTATTGCACGCACCCGGTGCTGTCGGGCGGTGCCATTCCCCGCATCACCGCGTCGGACATGGACGAGATCGTCGTCACTGACACGATCCCGCTGTCGCCCGAGGCGCAGCTCTGTCCGAAAATCCGCCAGCTGTCGTGCGCACAGCTGCTCGCCGAGACGATGACGCGCATCTCGAACGAGGAATCCGTCTCGTCGCTATTCATGGAGTGACCGGAGTGACCCATGGCTGAACCGATCGCAACCGACCTCGCAGGCAAGTCGGTCCTCATCACCGGCGCGTCGACCGGCATTGGCGCCGCGGCCGCGCGCGCGTTTGCCCGCGTCGGTTGCCGCGTTGCGATCCATTACAACGCGAGTCTCAATCGCGCGGAGGAGGTCGCCGGCGACGTTCGCTTCGCCGGGGCGGAGGCGTTCCTCGTCGGCGGCGACCTGCGGTCGTCGTCGAAGGCGCGCGAGGTCGTCGACGAGGTCGCCGCGCACTACGGCGGCCTCGATATCCTCGTCAACAACGCGGGAGGACTCGTGCAGCG
>JBDTNI010000140.1:0-6035 GCA_039933815.1 Betaproteobacteria bacterium | reverse complement strand
GAAATGGCAGCGGCGCCGGATGGAACGCCTTCCGGGCGACGTGCAGCATGACGGAGCTGTCCTTGCCCACCGAGTACAGCATCACCGGGCGTTCCACTTCCGCCACGATCTCGCGCAGGATGTGAATGCTTTCCGATTCGAGGCGGCGGAGGATCGTCAGCGTGGAAGTTGCCGCCATCATCGGCGACCGAGAGCGCGCACGCGCCCGAGTCTCTCGCCGACGGGCCGGAACCATAGCCCCCTGGCGATCGCCGGCCCCTCGTCGCTGAGCACGGGGTCCAGGTGCCGCGCCGTGTTTGCCGGTGCGAAGCGATTCATGTTCTCCCCGACCATAGTGGCGATCAATTGTAGTCGAGCATCGATCAGCCGTTTTCGAGACGAAACGTCGACCGACGCCGTTTTGACAAGCGCACCGCGGTTCTGCGCCGGCTACATCGCACCGGCGCGCGGGTAGTAGAATCGCCCGCAACTCCTCGACCCGAATATGCCATGTTTGCGCTGGTGCCCGGTCCTGCGTTCTTTACGCGGAAACGATGACCCGCAACGAACTTTGCGGCTGCGGCAGCGGGAAGCGCTTCAAGCACTGTCATGGCGTCCTCGCAGCCCCGAGCGGGCCGAGCGCGGCGCATCTCGAGGCGCTGGCCGCGCATCAGTCGTGGTCGCTGCTTCGAGCCGAAACGCTCTACCGGCGGGCGATCGAGGCGGATCCGCGCGATGTCGACTCATTGCATATGCTCGGTGTCGTGTATTTCGAGCGCAGGCGTTATCACGAGGCGATCGAACTTCTGTGGGACGCCGCAGAGCGTACCGGCTGGAATGACACGACCCTGCGGCAGAACCTCGGGCTGGTGCTCGCCAAACTTCTGACGCCGCGGGCGAACGCGAGGCAGGAAGCGCTCGTCGCCGCGTATGTCGCGTGGCGCCGCGCGCTCCGCGCGAGTCCTGCCGTCGCGGCCCGCGTGACCGTTGTGCTGCCGGTTCATAACGAGGCTCGCAACGTGGCCCGCGCGATCGCGTCGGTGAGCGCACAGACCTACGCCAATCTCGATCTCGTCGTGGTGGACGACGGGTCGACCGATGATACCGCTGCCGTGGTCGCGGCGAGCCTTCGAGACCTGCCGTTTCCTGCACAACTGGTGCGCTCGAACCACTGCGGTGCGGCGCGGGCGGCGAATCACGGTGCGCAAACCGCGACCGGCGATGTTGTCGCGTTTTTGCACGGCGGCGATCGATTCGTGCCCGAGCGCATCGCGAGAATGGTGGCCGAGATCGCTCGACCGACGCCGCAATGGGGCTTCTCGCAATGCGCCTTCGACGTCAATGGCAACGGCGCCGACAAGCATGGTGGCCCAGGAATCCTGGATGCGCGCCAGTTCCTGGCGCACGAGCCGGCGAGCTTCACGCTGCTCGGCCGCGACGTCATCGGTACCAGCGGAAACCTGTTCGTGGATCGAAGCTTGTTCCTGCGGCTTGGCGGTTTTGGCGACGGCCCGAGCGACACGGGCTGGGATTTCTGCCTGCGCGCCGCACGGCAGGTGGAACCCATTCCGGTGGCGGGTCCGCTGTATCTGCGCCGCAGGAACGGGCGCGACGCCGCGCAAGACGCTCCGGCGACCCCGGCGAACCCGCGTCGGCCGACGGAGCTTGTCATCGAGGCGCTCGCCAGCGGCGTGGCACTGCCGAACGAGTTCTGCCCCTCCCATCTCGGCAATCGAGATCTGCTGCTCCGCGCCGAGCTTCGTGCCGGACACGGCGACCGCCTGCCCGTCCCGATGCTTCGCGCGCTCGCCGACGAATGGAGAGTGCGACCGATAGCGCCGGCGGCGTCGATACCCGCCGCTGCGGCGACGCCGAATCTTCGCCGCAAGACAGCGCTCGTCGTGCTCGGCATGTACCGTAGCGGCACGTCGGCTATCGCACGCGCCCTCAATCTCGGCGGCGCGTTCCTCCCCGAGCGCGTCATCGCCGCGAAGCTCGGACTCAACCCCAAGGGCTTCTGGGAGGCCGAAGCGGTGACCGATATCGACGCCCGGTTGCTCGAATTGCTGGGTGGCGATTGGGACAGGGTCGATTTCGAAGTGCCGACGGCTGGACCTGTCGTCGAGCAGTTTCTCGTGACCTCGCGCGAGGTGCTGGCGACCGACTATGAGAACGCCCAGCTCATCGTGATCAAGGATCCGCGGATCTGCGTTCTTGCGCCGCTGTGGCATCGCGCCTTGGCGGCTGCGGAATATCGCCAGGCCTACGTGGTCCTGGTACGCGACCCCCTCGAAGTAGCCGCCTCGATCGAGTCGCAAGGCGACATGAGCCTGGCCGACGGCCTCGCACTTTGGCTGACGTACATGCGTCACGTCGAGATCTTCGTGGAAAGTGGCGCGATCCAGGCCGTCCACGTCCGGTACACCGATCTGCTCGAGGACTGGCGCGGCGTACTGCGACGCGTCGCCCGCCGGCTGGGGGTTCCGCTCGATCTCGACGCGCGCGCCGACGAGATCGATCGCTTCCTCGAGGCCGGCATGCGAAATCATCGAGCATCCGACGTCGACATGCCGGCAGGCGTGCGCAACGAGGCCGGAATCAGGGCGCTTTTCGCCCGCTTGCTGAAGCGCTGCGACCAGGATGCGCTGCACGGGCCATGACGACGTCGTGCTTATCGGTGGACAAGGGCGAGGGTCTGTCGCGACCGTGGTAAAAGCCCCGCTCACACCGTGCCGCGACCTCCTACGTGGCGGGGCGCCGGTTGACTCGGGCGTCAGACCCTTCATCACGCGGAGGTGCAGTTGAGCGAGGCGCGCTACCATCTCGAACGTCGCATGCTGCGACGCGGTCAGGACGGGCGGTGGATCGTCTTTGCGCGTCAACCCCAGTGCTCAGTCCAAGGATGCGCTCCGATCGTCGGAGTTCGCACGCGGTAGCGGCGACTTGACCCTAAATGAATGAGGGGAAGCGTGAAGGACATCCGATTCGTCGTGTTTCACATGTCGGGCCCGAACTGGCACACGGGCAAGACGTTGCTCGAGCAGCCAGACGTCATGGAACACATCGGCCATTACAGAAAGCTCCTGGAAACGGGAAAGCTGGCGATGGGAGGCCCTCATCTGGATGCACGTGGAGGAGGAATGATGATTGCTGCCAGCGGCGTTCCCGAAGCCGAGATCGCGGCTTTCGCTGCCGATGATCCGGCGGTCAAGTCAGGCCTTCTGCGGTTCGAGATAAGGCCTTGGCTCATCGGCATGAGCGCGTAGCCGGTGGGCGAGAAGGGAGAGTTCGTTGCTTGCGCGATGGCCCGCCTCATCGCCTGCCTGCCGACCATGACGTGCGAGCGCACGCCTCCTTTCGCGAGCGCTTCATGACCATGGACCCACCGCGATACTGGTTTCCCGCGAAGCGTTACGGCTGGGGATGGGGCTTGCCGACCGCGTGGCAGGGATGGGGCGTGATTGCCGGCTACGCGTCGCTCGTCGTCGTGGGCATCGTGCTCGTTCCGCCGGGGGCTCGAATCGGCTTGTTCCTTGTGTACATCGTTGCCATCACGATCCTGCTGATCGGGATTTGCTGGGCGGAAGGCGAACCGCCGCGCTGGCGCTGGGGCAAGCGGACGGACGCTCGACGCTGACGCCACGAACACAACAAGGCTGACGAAGAAAGCCGCCTCGCGACGAGTTCGCGCCGGCGACCCCGCGGCCGCCGTCGATAAAATGGTTGCGCGCGTCGCTAGAACTGGCGTCCACTATCACGTTGCGACCGGAGACGCCCGTACGTCCGGCGCGACGGTGCGTGCATGCACCGGTTGTCCGAAACCCTCCGATCGTAATTGCGCGACCGCCTGCGCGCGCGCGTACCCCGCCAGCCCGGCGGCTCGATCGCACCCACGGCGCGCGCGTGGGCCATTCGCGCCACGGTCCCGCTCCTTCCGTCGGCCCCGCAACGCGGCGCTTGATCGACGCGTTGTCCTTCCTTGAACGTCGGACTTCCGCCCATGCGCGTCGCAGCGTTGTTTCGTTACCCCGTCAAAGGCTTCACCGGCGAAGCGTGCGAGTGGCTGGACATTCTGCCCGGAGGTCGGGTCGCCGGGGATCGGGTACTCGGCGTGCGTTTCAACAACTCGACCGCCGGCGACGATGCGTGGGGTACAAAGCTGGATTTCGTGGCCTTGATAAATACACCGGGCCTGGCAAAGATTCGACTCTCGTTCGATCACGCGGCGCAGCATCTGCGCATCCGGCTCGGGGACCAGACGCTCTTCGACGGTGTCGCGGATCCCCCGGGACGGGCTCAGCTGGCTGCATCAATCGAGCGCTACGTGCTCGGTCTCGAGGTGAATCCCCTCGCGTCGCGCAAAGACCGGCTTCCGCTGCGCGTGGTGGGCGACGGCATCACGCCACGCTATCAGGATCGCGAGCCTGGCTTCACGACACTGCATGGTCGCGGCAGCCTCGGGACGCTGGCCACGGTGTTCGACGAAGCGCCCGCGATCACCGAGCTGCGCTTTCGCTCGAACGTCGTCGTCGATGGAATCGACGCATGGGCGGAGCAGCGCTGGGTCGGCCGTGCGTTGCGCGTGGGCGGCGTCGAGTTCAATGCCGTCGCACCGGTGACGCGTTGCCTCGCAACCCACGCAAACCCGAATACGGGGCGACAGGATCTTCCCGTCATGAAGACGCTGCGTGAAGTGCTGCCGACCGAGCGACCCACGTTTGCGATTCTGATGACATCCGATGGCGGGGGCCGTATCCGCGTGGGTGACCGGGTCGAGGCCGTCGACTGAGAAGCTGCGAGCCGTCGCGGCCGCCACGCGCCAGCGCAACCAATCGGGGGTGAACCGGTCGAATCTGACCGCGTTCATTCGTCGTTACCTGACGGGGCCCGCTTCGCCGCGGCCGTCATTCTAGGAGATCGAGATGTCCGACCGAAGCGTTCGTTTGCACCGCGTGGTCAGAACCACGCCCGACAAGCTCTATCGGGCTTTCACCGAGCCCGACGCGCTTGCCAAGTGGCTGCCGCCTCACGGTTTTGTCTGTACGGTCCACCGGCTCGATGCGGTGGTCGGCGGCACGTTCAGGGTGTCATTCCGCAACTTTTCGAGCGGCAGCTCGCACGCCTTCGGCGGCGAGTATCTGGAGTTGGTGGTGAACCGCCTCATTCGATACACCGACAAGTTCGACGATCCAAACCTTTCAGGCGTGCTGCACGTCACCGTCAGACTGGAACCGGTGTCCTGCGGCACCGAGCTTTCGATCGAGCAGGCCGGCATCCCCGACGCGATTCCGCTCGAGATGTGCTATCTCGGATGGCAGGACTCGCTCGCGCAGCTCTCAACGCTGGTCGAGCCCGACATTCCCGGTTGACGTCGCGCGTATTCGGTCGCCATCCTCGACGTTCGTATACGGCGTAACGCGCGGGATGGTCAAAGGGAATGGTGCGCAGCGCGGAAGGTGGCGGCGTGAACGCCTCCCTGAACATTACATTGCCGACTACTGGTTCTGAGAGGCAAGCATGCGGCGTGCGGCGGCTGAACGCGTCGGCGACGGCGGTTCACAATTGCTACAATCCGCCCGGCCCGACCGGCCCGCCGGCCGGTCATTCAATAATCACCTTAACCGGCAGCACGGATGAAAAGCGCCACGAAGACAAGCGGATCGTCTTCCGGATTGATCGACGCGAAAATCGACGAGCTGGACGACTGGCGCGGCGCCACGCTGAGCCGCGTCCGCAGCCTGATCAAGGACGCCGATCCCGAGGTCGTCGAGGAGTGGAAGTGGCGCGGCGTCCCGGTGTGGTCGCACGACGGAATCGTCTGTACCGGCGAAACCTACAAGAGCGTCGTGAAGATGACATTTGCCAAAGGCGCGTCGCTCGCCGATCCGTCACACCTCTTCAACGCCAGCCTCGAGGGCAACACGCGGCGCGCGATCGACATCCGCGAAGGCGAGCAGATCGACGAACGGGCGTTGCAAGCGCTGATCCGCGCGGCCGTTGCGCTGAATGCATCGAAGGCGCATCGCTGATCCGGTGGAACCCGCACGCGCGTTGAC
>JBDTNI010000139.1:0-6043 GCA_039933815.1 Betaproteobacteria bacterium | reverse complement strand
TCGAGGTCGTATTCGCGGCCGAAGCGCTGCTCGTCCCATCGCATCGCGCGTTTCAACGCATCCATTGCGTGACGGCAACGCGGCAGGTTGTCCGGCGTCGAATGGATCTGCAGGGCGATCGAGCGCCCCGACGCCGTGACGAACGCGTCTTCGAGGACGCCGAGATCGCCCGCGACGAGGGCGAACAGGTAAGTCGGTTTCGGGAATGGATCGCGCCAGCGCGCAAAATGCCGGCCGCCGTCGAGCGCGCCCTGTGCGACGAGGTTGCCGTTCGCGAGCAGCGTCGGATAGCGCCGGGCGTCTGCGCGAAGCGTCACGTCGTAGCGTGCCAGCACATCCGGACGATCGGGAAATGCAGCGATACGCCGGAATCCCTCGGGTTCGCATTGCGTGCACAACACGCCCGACGACAGATAGAGCCCCTCGAGCGCGACGTTGCGGGCCGGGGCGATCTGCGATCGGATCGTCAGCGTTCCCGATGCTGGCGCATCGAGCAGCGCGATCGACGATTCGCTCGCGACGATCCGGTCGGCAGAGACCGGGCGGCCATCGAGCGATAGGCGGACGCCGAACTGCTGCTCGGCGTCGAGCACGAGCGCGGCGTCGCGCTCTGCGGCGGCATCGGGATTGCGCCGGAACGCGTACGTTGCGCTGACCTCGGTGACCTCCGGGTCGAGGTCGAACGTCAGCGCGATGTCGTCTATGACGAACGGCGGGGGACGATAGTCGGTGCGTCGCTTCGGACGATTGCCGGTGTCGCGCGCGTGGCGGGGAAGCATCGCTGCGGACATCGGCCGTGCGTCTACTTCACCTCGATCAGCTCGACGTCGAATATCAGCGTCGCGTTCGGCGGAATCACGCCACCGGCACCGCGCGCACCGTAGCCCATCTCCGCAGGAATTATCAGCGTTCGCTGGCCGCCCACCTTCATGCCCGCGACACCGTCGTCCCAGCCCTTGATCACGCGACCGGCGCCGAGCACGAAGCCGAACGGCACGCTGCGGTCGCGCGAACTGTCGAACTTCGCGCCATGCGAATCGGGCTTCGATGTGTCGTAGAGCCAACCGGTGTAGTGGACTACAACCGCTTTGCCGAGCACGGCTTCCGCGCCAGCACCCTGTTTAACATCGATTTTTTGTAGATCGTTCGGTGTGGCATCCAACTTGCTATCCCTTTGCATTGGAGAGGTTTGCTGGGCTGTCGCCGGTAGCGCGACGACGCAGCCCGCGAATGCCGCGCCCGCGACGATGGCGAGCGCACGTACTGCATCTCGCAGCGCAAACCAACGACAACGGACTCGAATGAGCACCAATATGGCCTTTCGGAATCACCAGGGCGAACGCCGGCGCATTGCGCGGACCGGCCGTGTCGCGACCATTCTAGCCGAGGCGCCGTGTTCGGATTCCTGAACCCGAGCGTCCGCGATACGAGCGACCCCGTCGTCTCCGCCAAGTGCGCGGCGGCGTGGCTTCGAGAATTGCCTTCGCTCGACATCGTCGCGCGCCAGAAAATCGTGCTGCGCGCGTTGGAAAGCATGCGCCAGTCGCGCCGGCCCGTCGATTTCGCACGCGCCCACGCGCTCCAGTATGTCGACGCCGCGCTGGGCGCGGATCGCCGGCAGCTCTTCAAGCAGTACGTCGAGAGCCTCGAGACGACGCCGAAGGTATCCGAGCGAATCTGGCAGACGAGCCTCGACCTGACGCAGGGCTTCATTGCAGCGTACCAGCACATTCTCGAAACGGCGCTGGAGCCGTCGGCATTCGGACGGTGGAAATCCCAGGTGCCGATCCTGTTCGCCCGCCTCATCCATTATTACGGTACCGACGCGAAGCTGCGCGTCTGCCGGCACGAGCACTGGATTCCGGCGAAGTGGGTCGAGCTGCACCGCACGTTCATGCGCGCAAGCGAGCTCGGCGTCGAGCGCGTGGCGACCTCGCTCGGTGGCGGACACGGCAGCGGCACGCAGTGGTCCGCCGAGCAGGAGTACTGCTACGCACTGCTCGTCCATCAGCTCAACAGCGGCAATCTGTCGCCCGCGAACCTCGACTGGGCCGCGAGCCAGATCCGCCAGTGGAGCCGCAAGCTCGAACTCGTCGCGCTGCCGAAGACGATGGAAGGTTTTTTCGTCGACCTGGCCGGGCGCACCGGACTGTTGCGGCGTACCGGCCAGGATTCCGGCGCGATGCTCCGCTATCTCGACACGACAATTCTCGCCCAGCAACTCGACATGACGCATGCGGCGTTGCGCCATTCGGAAGAAACCGACCAGGGGCCGGTGGGCCCGGTCAATCAGCAGCGTGCGCTGATCCTCGATAAGGTCCGCGCCGCAGTCGCGCCCAACCTCAACACGGACATGCGCCGCGACCCGCGCACGCCCTGTGTCGTGGCGGCGCGCGTTCGCATCGGGCTTGCCCGCATCCAGTATGAGCTGTCGAAGCCCGCCGGCGCCGAGTCGCCCGATTCGGTCGTCGGCACGCACGAGCAGATCGAGGTCTACGCCGTCGCGGGTCCGATACGTTCCAATAAAGAAATACCGAACGAAGCCGACACGCTGTCCGCGAGCCTCGCGACGTTTTCCGATCCCGTATGGCAGGTAAAGGACCGCAGCGTTGCGGGCCTGCGCATCTATGCCGGCAGCGGCGTGGGTCAGTCGCTGACGCTGGGCGCGCTCGTCGCCGTTCGCCAGTCCGACGTCTCCGGATGGGTGCTCGGCGTGGTCAGGCGTTTGAACAAGTTGTCGACCGACGAGATCGAGGCCGGCATCTCGCTGATCGCCGAGCGCGTCGTCACCGTCACGCTGAATGCCAAGCGCGAGATGCGAGGGGACATGGGCATTGTCGTCAACGGATTCGACGCGTCGATGCTCGGACCGCGCATCGAGGGCCTGTATCTTCCGCCGCCGTCGCGACCCGACAAGCCGCTGGTCGTGAAGACGCTGATCATCCCGACGCATGAATACGCCGAGGGCCGAAAGGTCATTCTCACGACCGACCGCTCGATCTACACGGTGGCGTTGCGTCAGCTCGTCGAGCAGCGCGCCGACTGGAGCTGGGTCGCGATCCAGATCCTCGAGAAACAGGGCCGCTGCTGACGACGACCCGGTACCTTCGGCGCGCCGACCCGCCGCCGGGTGCTCGGGCTCCCTAGGGATCGAGCGGCCGGAAACGCAGCTCGAGGTTGCGCTGGAACAGATCCGCCGGCACGGGTCGGGGAAGCGGCGACGCTTTCAGGATCGCCCGCTGGACGGCATCGTCGTACGCGCGGATGCCGCTCGACTTACGCAGCTTGACCTCAATGATCTCGCCGGTGGGTAGCTGCACCACGTCGAAGATCGCTTCGGGATTTCCGGCAATGTCCGGCGGCAGGGTGAGGTAGCCGCGAATCCGGCTGCGGATCCGGTCGATCCACTCGAGTTGTGACTTGTTGCGCGCCGCGCCGGTGGCGGCCTGCGCGGCGCGCGCGCGGCCTTCCTGCTCGGCCTGCGCCCGCAATTGCGACTCGCGCTGCGCCTGCGCGTGAAGCTGGGCCTCGCGTTCGGCCTGCGCCCGCAATTGCGACTCGCGCTGCGCCTGCGCGCGAAGCTGGGCCTCGCGTTCGGCCTGCGCGCGCATCGTGTCGAGCTGACGCTCCTGGCGTTCGCGCAGTTCGGCCTGCCGTTTTTCCTCCGCCTTGCGCTGCTCGGCCTCCTTGCGCGCTTCCGCTTCCAGCCGCTCTCGGGTGCGCCGCTGCTCGTCCGCCTTTCGCGCCTCGGCTCCGCGCTGCTCGCGCTCGATGCGAGCCTGTTCGGCCTGTTGCTGCGCGCGCTGCTCGGCGGCCTGCCGGGCCTTCAGCGCGATGTCGGCATCGGACTCCACGGGTTTCTCGACGACCGGCGGCGGTTTAGGGACCGACAGCGGTTCCCGCTTTGGCGGTTCCGGTTTGGGAGGTTCCGGCCTGGGTTGGGGCTTCGGGAGCGGTCGCGGCGTGTTGACCGGCGGCGGCGCGTACAGTTCGGCCTGGACGGCCTCGGGGGCGCGGTTCTGCCAAGACACCGAGAACACCAGCACCGCAATGAACAGCAGGTTGACGAACAGCGCCATCATCAGCGCCATCCACTTGCCGCGTGCGTCGTGCGCGCGCGCGGTGCGGTCGGAGGCGAATCCCGCCATCGTCCGCCGCTACGACGGCGTCGGTCGTGCGAGCAGCCCGACCTTGCGCACGCCACCCTGCTGGAGCCGGTCCAGGATGCCGATCACATCCTCGTAGCGCGAAGACTTGTCGGCGTCGATGACCACGGGCTGCTCGCGTCCGGCCTGCAGGGTCTGCACCTGCGCGACAAGGGAGTCCAGCGTCACTTGGATCTCGGCTGCATTGCGCGCCGACCGATCGCGCAGCGTGATCGTCTTGTCGGGCTTGACACGCACGACGAGCGGATCGATCGGCGTCGTCAGCTTGCTGCCCACCGACGGCAGCTCGATCTCGCCCGGTGCGATCAGCGGGGCCGTCACCATGAAGATGACGAGCAGCACGAGCATCACGTCGATGTACGGCACGACGTTGATCTGGTTGATCGTTTTGCGCGAACGCCTCATCGCTGCGCGCCGCACCCGCGTTCGAACGGCTCGCGCCGGCTCATGTCGACGCCTGCCCCTGGCGTTGGAGGATGTTGGAAAACTCTTCGATAAACGACTCGAAGCGCACGGCGAGGCGGTCGACGTCGTGCGTGAAGCGGTTGTATGCAACGACGGCCGGAATCGCCGCGAACAGTCCGATGGCCGTGGCGATCAGCGCCTCGGCGATGCCGGGCGCAACGTTGGCAAGCGTCGCCTGGCTCACGTTCGCGAGCCCGCGGAACGCATTCATGATGCCCCACACGGTACCGAAGAGCCCGATGTACGGCGACACGGACCCGACGGTGGCGAGTCCGGCGAGGTGTGCCTCGATCGCGTCGATCTCGCGTTGGTACGCCGCGCGCATCGCACGACGCGCGGCGTCGAGGGTGACCGCGGAATGGGCACCCTGTTTGCGGTGCTTCGAATATTCGCGAAAACCGGCCGTGAAGATGTGCTCGAGGCCGCCGCCGACGCGCGCCTGTCCCGCCTGCCGGTACAGCGTCTCGAGATTGCCGCCCTGCCAGAATTCGTCCTCGAACGCGTCGGTCTCGCGGAGGATGCGGCGGAGCTGGAACATCTTCAGGAAGATCTGCCACCACGACCACATCGACAGGAGCGCGAGCAGCGCGATGATCGCCTGCACGACGACCGACGCGTGGACGATCAGCGTGAGAAACGAAAGATCGGTATGCAGGTTCACGGTTGCCGAAATGAATGGTGGGAACGACGAGCAGAATGGTCGGGCGGGTCGGCCGGGGATGACGAACGACCGCTTCGACCCACGCGTGCCGCCAATCGTTCACGCCGCGGGCCCGAACGGCGTGCAAAGGGAATCGGGCGTGTCACGCGCCGGGAAAGAGGTCGCCGCCGGCGGCGGGTGTCGCAAGCCCGAAATGACGGTACGCGAGCGCGGTGGCGACGCGTCCTCGCGACGTGCGCTGCAGGAACCCCTGCTGGATCAGGAAAGGCTCGAGCACGTCCTCGATCGTGTCGCGCTCTTCGCCGATGGCCGCGGCCAGGTTGTCGACGCCCACCGGACCGCCGCCGAACTTCTCGAGCACCGTCGAAAGCAGCTTGCGATCCATCACGTCCAGTCCGGATCCATCGACGTCGAGCATCGACAGCGCCGCGTCCGCGACCTGCAGCGAGACCTGCCCGTCGGCGCGCACCTCCGCATAGTCGCGCACGCGACGCAGCAGCCGGTTGGCAATCCGCGGCGTGCCGCGCGACCGGCGCGCGATCTCGAGCGCGCCTTCGCGCGCCAGCGGAATGCCGAGAAGCTCGGCCGAGCGGGTCACGATGCGCGTCAGTTCCTGGGGCGTGTAGAACTCGAGCCGCGCGACGATCCCGAAGCGGTCGCGAAGGGGATTGGTGAGCATTCCCGCACGCGTCGTCGCGCCGACGAGCGTGAACGGCGGCAGGTCGATCTTGACGCTGCGCGCGGCGGGCCC
>JBDTNI010000138.1:0-6066 GCA_039933815.1 Betaproteobacteria bacterium | reverse complement strand
GATGAGCTCGTCGTTCGCCAACCAGGTGATGGCGCAGATCGAGCTGTGGACCGACGCCAAGGACAACACGGGCCGCTACGCGGTGGGCGTCTACGTGCTGCCGAAGCATCTAGACGAGAAGGTCGCGCGCCTCCAGTTGTCGAAGCTCGGCGCGTCGCTGACGGAACTCACCGACAAGCAGGCCCGCTATCTCGGCGTCGCGCCGTCCGGGCCGTACAAGCCGGATTCGTACCGCTACTGATCGCGTTCCGGGCCGCGTTTCGGCACGCGCAATCGCGCCGCGCGGGCCGATGGCTCGCGGCGGCCAAAACGAGGTTGCAGTCGCTGGCCGCGTCGCGGAACTCGCGGCGCGGGCCGGAACGGCGGCGCCGGTCAATGCGACGATCGATGCGGGCCTCGCGCCGTACGTCGACGGCGCCGTCCGCGAAACCCGTCATCCGTAGAGGAGGAACGCATGCGATTGCTGATCACCTGGCTCATCAACGCGCTGGCGCTGCTCGCGCTGCCGTACATCTTCACGTCGATCCACGTCGACACGTTCGCCACGGCTCTGATCGCCGCGCTGGTGCTCGGCCTCATCAACGCGTTGATCAGGCCGGTGCTCGTGCTGTTGACGTTGCCGGTGACGCTGCTGACGCTCGGTCTTTTCATCTTCGTCATCAACGGGCTCCTGTTCTGGTTCGTCGGCTCGTTCATCAGCGGCTTCACCGTGGGCGGATTCTGGGCCGGCGTGTTCGGCGCGATCGTCTACAGCCTGATCTCGTGGGCGCTGTCGTCGCTGGTCTCAAGCCGCCGATCGTGAGCGCGCCCACCGCGCCGCAGTACAGTCTCGAGTTCTTTCCGCCCCGCACCGACGACGGTGTAGCCAAGCTGCGCGCCGCACGGCAGACGCTCGCGGCGCTCGATCCGGCGTTCTGTTCGGTGACGTTCGGCGCGGGAGGCTCGACGCGCGAAGGGACGCTGGCGACGGTGCTCGAGATCCGCGCGGACGGAATGGAGGGCGCGCCGCACATCTCGTGCATCGGCAGCACGCAGGGAGGCATCCGCGACGTGCTCGACCAGTATCGCGCCCACGGCATTCGCCACCTCGTCGCGCTGCGCGGCGACCTGCCGTCGGGTGCCGCCGACGCCGGCGAATTCCGGTACGCGAACGAGCTCGTCGCTTTCATCCGTCGCGAGACGGGCGACTGGTTCCATATCGACGTGGCCGCGTATCCGGAATATCACCCGCAGTCGCGCAATCCCGACGACGACGTCGCGAGTTTTCGACGCAAGGTCGAGGCCGGCGCCAACGCTGCGATCACCCAGTATTTTTTCAACGCCGACGCGTACTGGCGTTTCGTCGACGACTGCTCGCGGCAGGGCATTGCGGTGCCGATCGTGCCGGGCATCATGCCGATCTCGAGCTACACGAAGCTCGCGCGTTTTTCGGATGCCTGCGGCGCGGAGATCCCGCGCTGGATACGGCGACGGCTCGAGGCTTTCGGCGACGATGCGGCGTCGATCCGGGCGTTCGGCCTCGACGTCGTCACGCGGATGTGTGCGTCGCTGCTGGAGCGGGGCGCGCCGGGCCTGCACTTCTACACGCTGAACCAGGCGGCGCTGACGTCGTCGATCTGGCGGTCGCTCGGGCTGGCGGCGGGAACGAAGGGACGGCCGCCGACTTGACGGCGGCGCCTGCCGGAACCTAGCCGCGTCCCGGCGTGTAGGAGACGAGTTCGAGCAGCGTGTGCTGGGCCCGAATGGCTCCCAAGCCGTCAAGCTGGTCGCCGCGCTCGAAATACTCCGCTTCCTTCTCCTCGCGCACGGCCGCGCCCACCGCCGGCGCGTACCAGATGACGTAGTTGCACGTCGTCGGATAGCGCCAGAATTCCTCGTCGTCGAGCCGCATCAGCACACGCATCCGGATCGCGTCGAACACGCCCGCGGGCGTCGACACCTTCTCCCAGCCGCCGACGCGAACGTAGCGGTTGATCCGACCCGACCGCTGGCTTGTCTCGTTGTAGTTGTCGACCCACTGGTTCCACGTCTCGCCCGGTGCCAGCGGAAACCGGTAACGCTCGAGCGGTGTCGCGAAGCGCCGCGTCTCGATGTCCATCAGCGCGCCCTTGCCGACGAGCCCGGGTCCGACGAAGGTCTCCTGCCGCTCGATGTCGAGCCACCCGCCCTTCGCAGTGACGCGAACGGTGATACCGGAAGCGCCCGCGGCGGTCACTTCGTGCGTTTCTTCCCAGACCAGCGGCGCGCGGAACCCTTCACGGCCTCGATACGTCCAGCGCGCGCCGACGACGGGCGTCGGCGCCGTTGCGATCGGCCCGTTGACGTCGCCGCGCTCGTCGGTGACGGCGCAGGCCGCGACAAGCGCCGCCGATGCGAGGAGCAACAGCCTGCCGATCGTTCGAATCGTCATCGCGCGCTTTCGCGGTTCGGCCTTCATCTGCATGAGAACAAGACGACCGCCGATTGTTCCGTCACCCGCTGCCATCGGCGGCGCCGTCGGTAATGGCGCCGCGGCTCGCGCTCGACACCATGCGCATGTATTTGCCGAGAATCCCGCGCGTGTAGCGTGGTTTCGGTGGCGTCCAGCGCGCTCGCCGCGCCGCCAGCGTCGCGTCGTCGACGTTGAGCTGTACCAGCAGCCGGTGTGCGTCGATCGTGACCGAATCGCCTTCCTCCACCAGCGCGATCGTCCCGCCGGCATAAGCCTCGGGCGCGACGTGCCCGACGACCATGCCCCACGTGCCGCCCGAGAATCGACCGTCCGTGATCAGCCCCACCGATTCGCCGAGGCCCTGGCCGATCAGCGCCGACGTCGGCGCAAGCATCTCCTGCATGCCCGGCCCGCCCTTCGGGCCTTCGTAGCGGATGACCACAACGTCACCCGCGACGATCTTCTTCGCCATGATGGCGTCCATCACCGCGGGCTCCGAATCGAACACCCGGGCGGGCCCCGTGATCGACGGGTTCTTGAGCCCGGTGATCTTGGCGACGCAGCCTTCCGGCGCGAGGTTGCCGCGCAGGATCGCGAGGTGGCCTTCGGCGTACATCGGCGCATGCCACGGCCGGATGACGTCCTGGTCCGCGCGCGGTGCGTCGGGAACGTGCGCGAGCTCGTCCGCCAGCGTCCGCCCGGTGATCGTCAGGCAGTCGCCGTGCAGGATGCCGTTGGCGAGCAGCATCTTCAGCACCTGCGGCACGCCGCCCGCGCGATGGAAGTCGACGGCGACATAGCGGCCCGACGGCTTGAGGTCGCACAACACCGGCACACGTTTCCTGATGCGCTCGAAGTCGTCGATCGTCCACGGCACCTCGGCCGCCGATGCGATCGCGAGATAGTGCAGCACGGCGTTGGTCGAGCCGCCGGTCGCCATCACCAGCGCGATCGCGTTCTCGATCGAGCGCTTGGTGATGATGTCGCGCGGCTTGAGATCGCGCCGGATCGCGTCGACGAGCACGCGTGCCGACTCGCCCGCCGAGTCGGCCTTCTCCGGGTCGGGCGACGCCATCTGCGAACTGCCGAGCAGGCTCATGCCGAGCGCCTCGAACGACGACGACATCGTGTTCGCCGTGTACATGCCGCCGCACGCGCCCACACTCGGGCACGCGTTGCGCTCGATGCCGTCGTAGTCCTCCCTGGACAGCTTGCCCGCGGCATAGGCGCCGACGGCCTCGAACGGCGACACGATCGTCAGCGCCTGGCCCTTCCAGTGACCGGGCTTGATCGTGCCCGCGTACACGTAGATCGACGGCACGTTGATCCGCGCCATCGCCATCATCCCCCCGGGCATGTTCTTGTCGCAGCCGCCGACGACAAGCACGCCATCCATGCACTGGCCGTTCACCGACGTCTCGATGGCGTCGGCGATCACTTCGCGCGACACGAGCGAATACTTCATGCCCTCGGTGCCCATGCCGATGCCGTCGGTGACCGTCGGCACACCGAAGACCTGCGGCATCGAGCCCGCGTCGGACAGAGCCGCCATCGCGCGGTCGACCAGCGGCTGGATGCCGGCGTTGCACGGGTTCATCGTGCTGTGGCCGTTCGCCACGCCGACGATCGGCTTGTCGAAGTCGGCGTCGCCGAAACCGACGGCACGCAACATCGCGCGGTTGGGCGAGCGGGCGATGCCCTCGGTGATCAGTCGGGAACGGCGATTGGCGGGCACGTTGAGTCTCCTGGCAGCGATCGAGCGCACCCAATGATACCGGGCGGCCCGGCGTTCGCCGCTACGCGGCCACTGGGACGCGCCGTGATCGAAAACCAAGCAACCGCGCGTTGGGCGTCTGTGCTATATGCAGCGTCATGCTCGTGCACCCGAACTTCGACCCGGTCGCATTCACCGTGGGGCCGCTCGCCGTTCGCTGGTACGGCCTGATGTACCTGACGGCGTTCGTGCTCGTCATCGTCCTGGGTCGCTATCGTGCGCGACAGCAGATGCTGACGGGATGGCGGCTCTCCGACGTGGACGACATGCTGTTCCTCGGCGTCTTTGGCGTCATTCTCGGCGGCCGGCTCGGCTATGTGCTCTTCTACAAGCCGTTTTACTACGCCGCGAATCCGCTCGAGGTCTTCGAGGTCTGGCGCGGCGGGATGAGCTTTCACGGCGGCTTTCTCGGTGTGCTGATCGCGCTGTGGTTCTTTGCGCGGAGACGCCACAAGGCGTGGCTCGACGTCACCGATTTCGTCGCGCCGCTGTGTCCGCTGGGGCTCGGCGCCGGGCGGCTCGGCAATTTCATCAACGGAGAGCTCGTCGGGCGTCCGACCGACGGGCCGTGGGCGATGATCTTTCCGGCGGTGGACAACGTGCCGAGGCATCCGTCGCAGCTCTACGAACTGGGCCTCGAGGGCCTGCTGCTGTTCGTTGTCGTCTGGACGTTTTCGTCGCGATCGCGTCCGACGGGCGCGGTGTCGGGGCTCTTCCTCGTCGGCTACGGGACGTTTCGCTTCATCGCCGAATTTGCACGCGAGCCCGACAGCTTCCTGGGCTTCCTGGCGGGCGGACTCACGATGGGCCAGTGGCTGTCGATGCCGATGATCGTCATCGGGCTCCTGATGATGCGCTGGGCGTACCGTCGTGCCGGCAAGCACGAGCCCACGCTGCTCGACCGGATGAAGGGTTGAGCGGTCAGTCGATACGGCGATAGTCGGCGTCGAGCGTGCGGCGCTCGCGCCGGTAAGGCGTGCGGCCCGCGGCGACGGGCTCGGGACCGAATCGGCCACGCTGGTTGATCGGCAGCAGCAGGAGCACGACCCCGATGACGTCGCTCAGCAGGCCCGGAGCCAGGAGCAGCAGGCCTGCCAGCACGCGCCGGCCACTGTCCAGCAGACCGCGCATCAGCGACTGGTCGCCGCGGAACGCCGCGAGCGTTCGCATCCTGAACTGGGCGCGCTCGTTAGTAAGTACACACAAACCGGCAATAGCCGATCCCGTCAGCCACATCCACAGGGGCACGCCGCTGACGCGGGCGAACCTCGCCGTCAGCAGCAGGTCCATCACAGGGAATGCCATTACAATGCCCAACATCAGGAAACGCATTGAAACTCCTTGGCGGATCCGTCGATCCTCGTTGTCACGCAAGTCCCGGACCACACGGTCGCAAGCACGCTGGCGCGCGCGCTCCTCGAACAACGGCTCGCCGCATGCGTGACGATCGGCGCGCCCGTGGAGTCAATCTATCATTGGCGCGGACGAATCGAATCGGCGCGGGAGATTCCCGTAACGATCAAGACGCGGTCCGTGTTGTATTCCAACGTGGAGGCGGCCATCCGCAAGGTCCACCCTTATGACACTCCCGAGATCCTTGCAATTCCCGTCGTCGACGCCGACGCACGGTACGTGGCGTGGATCGCCCAGGAAACGACGGCGGGTTGACGCGCTGGCCAACGCGGTCGTGACGCTGCTGGCCGCGGGCGCATGGACGGTTGCGCTGGCGGTAGATCTTCCGGTCGCGTCGCCGAAACTCCTGCCGCCCGAGCGGGCCTTTCGGCTGTCGGCGCGCGCGATCGACCGCGCGACCATCGAGGCGCGTTTCGACATCGCCGACGGCTATTACCTCTATCGCGAT
>JBDTNI010000137.1:0-6098 GCA_039933815.1 Betaproteobacteria bacterium | reverse complement strand
GATGCGGTGCTGTCGGGCCCGGTGGAGATGGTCGAGAACCTCGGTGCCGATGCCCTTGTCCACATCGGCCACGGCGGCGCGACGGTGATCGCGCGTGTGCCGCATGGCGCCGCACCCGACGTCGGATCGACGTGCAGCGTCACGGCCGACCCGGCGCGCGTGTTCGCCTTCGACGCGACGAGCGGTGCGCGGCTCCGCTGACGCCGATGGCCGGATTGCCCGACTGGCCCTATCCGAAATATTGCGCCCATCGCGGTGCCGGCAAGCTCGCGCCGGAGAACACGCTGGCGGCGTTCCGGCTCGGGCACGGGCACGGCTATCGAATGGCCGAGTTCGACGTCAAGCTGTCGGCCGACGGCGTCGCGTTCCTGCTGCACGACGACACGCTCGACCGGACCACCGATCGCCGCGGGCGCGCCGATGCGCTCACGTGGCGTGAGCTTGCACTCGCCGACGCCGGATCGTGGCATTCGCCGCGTTACGCCGGCGAGCCGCTGGCGAGTTTTGCCGCGGTGGCGCGCTGGAGTCGTGCGCACGGCGTTGCGGTGAACATCGAGATCAAGCCCACGCGCGGGCGCGAGCGCGAGACGGGTGCCGCGATCGCGCTCGACGCCGCGTCGCTGTGGGCCGGTGCGACGCCGCTGCCGCTGCTGTCGTCGTTCTCCGAGCCCGCGCTCGAGGCGGCGTGCGCCGCCGTGCCGGCCCTGCCGCGCGCCTGGCTGACGGAGCACTGGGTGGACGACTGGCACGCGCGCGCGACGGCGCTGGAGTGCGTCGCGCTCGACCCCAAGCACACGCTGCTGACTAAGGCGCGCGTCGACGAGATTCATGACGCGGGACTGCGCGTCGCGACGTGGACGGTCAATGATCCGGCGCGCGCCGCCGACCTCATCGCGTGGGGCGTCGATACGCTCATCACCGATGCCGTCGATCGGCTGGCGCCGGTGATGACATCTGATACGTGATGGTCTAGTGTCCTGTCCCGTAAGTTCCGAAGATAAAGGAGCGGATGAAATCGGCCGCTAGGCAAGGCGCTCGGCCGACGCCGTAGCCCGTGCTACCGTGAGGCCGAGCAACGCAGCATGGCGGCCGATTTCGCCGCGAACTATCGAGCGAATTTACGGGACAGGACACTAGCATCCGATGCATGCGAACGACGCTCGACATCGACGACGATGTTCTTCAGGCGGCCGAGGACCGAGCGCGCAATCAAGGCAGAAGCGCCGGGCAGATCATCTCGGAGCTTGCCCGCTCCGCCCTGACGGGTTTCCCGGAAGGCAAGCTCAAGCAGACGTCGAAGGAGCTCCATGGCTTTCGTCCGTTTGCGAGGCGTGGCGGAGTCGTGACGAACGACCTCATCGACAAGCTGCGCGAGGATGGCGCGGACTAGCCGCCGTGTGAGAAGGTGGTGAAGGGAGCGTTACTCGATCGCCGTCTCATCCAGCACCGCCACGTCATCCGGCAGGAAGGCCTGTGAATGACCGGCGGCAGCCTCGCTGAGGCGATCGGTCAAACGACGCCCGCCTGCGGCGAGGCGCGCCGCGTCAGGCCGGCGCGGCGACCGCCTTCGTTCTCGCGATCGCCCGCTCGTCGATCGGCAGGTTGATGAGCCCCGCGACGATGCCGAGCGCGATCGACAGGTACCAGACGACGTCGTAGCTGCCCGTCACGTCGTACAGCTTGCCGCCGAGCCACGCGCCGAGGAAGCTGCCGATCTGGTGCGAGAAGAACGTGAAGCCCGACAGCATCGCGAGATAGCGCACGCCGAACACCTGCGCGACGATCGCGTTGGTCGGCGGCACCGTCGACAGCCACAGAAGGCCGAGCGCGATGGCAAACACGTAGACCGACATCGCGGACAGCGGCGCGAACACGAAGGCCGCGATGACGACCGCGCGCCCGAAATAGATGAACGACAGGATGTAGCGCTTGGGCAGCCGCGAGCCGAGCCAGCCTGTTGTGTAAGTGCCGATGATGTTGAACAGACCCACGAGCGCCAGTGCGGTGACGGCGACGTTCGGGCCCAGCCCGTGGTCCGCGAGATAGGCGGGCAGGTGAACGCCGATGAACACGACCTGGAATCCGCAGACGAAGAAGCCCGTGGTCAACAGCACGTAGCCGCGATGCGAGACGGCCTCGGCCATCGCCTCCCGCGCCGACTGCCTGAACGCGTGGATCTGATCGAGGCGCGGCTCTGCGAGTGCCGAGGCGAGCGGCACCATCAGCAGCGCCACGCAGGCCATCGCCATCAGCGCGCCCGCCCATCCGATGTGCGACAGCAGCCACTGCGTCAGCGGAAGCAGCGCGAACTGTCCGAAGGAGCCTGCGGCGGCCGAAATGCCGAGCGCCATGCTCCGCTTCTCCGGCGGATAGGCGCGACCGAGCGCGCCCGCCACGATGCTGAACGTCACGCCGGACAGCCCGACCCCGATCAGGACGCCCGACGCCAGGAT
The DNA here is from genome assembly GCA_039933815.1 of Betaproteobacteria bacterium. Taxonomy (GTDB): domain Bacteria; phylum Pseudomonadota; class Gammaproteobacteria; order Burkholderiales; family Casimicrobiaceae; genus VBCG01. The sequence goes on along the minus strand of JBDTNI010000137.1, from coordinate 3,645 downwards.
GAAGCTCAACTCCGAGCCCGGATGCGCCATCCACGCGAGGCCGAGCGCGTAGAGCACCGCACCGCCGACCGCCACGCGGCCCGCCCCGTATTTGTCCGCGACCACGCCCGCGAACGGCTGCGTCATTCCCCAGACCAGATTCTGGATGGCGAGGGCCAGCGCGAACGTCTCGCGACCCCAGTGCATGTCGGCGCTGATCGGCTGTAGATAAAGCCCGAAACCGTGGCGGATGCCCATCGCCAGCGTGAGCATCAGTCCGCCGCAGACGAGCACGACGGTCGGTGTGCGCCACGAGGCGGTGGCGGGTGCTGGCGTGGGCGTCATGGACGTGGAATCGTGGTGGGTTGGGGAAATTAGCGGTCGCGCGAGGGTGGGGGTGCCCCTGGAGCGGCGCGCGTCACGCGGGCACGTTCGACGGGTGCAGCGATTCGAGGGCTTCCAGTGTCGATACGAGTGCCTCGAGCTTGTCGGCGCCGATGCGGCGGGTGACTTCCTTCTGCGCCTTCCGCCAGTAAGGCTCCGCGGCCTTCAACGCGGCGACGCCGGCGGGCGTCAGCGCGACCTCGCGCGAGCGCGCGTCGCGACCGCGAACGATCGCCACGTGTCCGCGCTCGACCAGCGGATCGAGATTGCGCGACAGCGCCGTGCGATCGAGCAGCTGGATCGCCGCGAGCTGCGTGATGCGCGTCGGTCCGTTGCGACTCAGCGCCCGCATGAGCGAGAACTGAGTGATCCGAAGGCCCGACGGGGCCATCAGGTCGTCGTAGAGCTGTGTCAGCGCCCGCGCCGCGCGGCGCATCCGGCCGCAGGCGCACGCGGGCGGCGCGGCGGCGATACTTGGCGGCAATGGCGGCGGCTTTTTGCGGGATACGGGCATATGCACTCAATTGCGAGTATATGCACGTTGTTGGCCGCATGCAAGCGCGGCGGAAGGCGTGGCGATTCGCCACGGGCGCACGAACGGCAAAAAATTTAGGCGGTGCCGCCGGTCCAGCCTGTCGCGCGCCCGACCGCCTTGCGCCAGTCGTCGCGCATTGCAGCCATCCGCATGTCTTTCAGGTTCGGCTCGAACCGTCGATCCACCCGCCAGTTGGCGACGATGGCGTCGTCGCCGCGCCAGTAGTCGACCGCCAGTCCCGCGAGATAGGCGGCGCCGAGTGCAGTCGTTTCGAGCACTTGCGGGCGCACGACGGGCACGCCGAGCACGTCGGCCTGGAATTGCATCAACAGGTCGTTGACCGCGGCGCCGCCGTCGACCCGCAGCTCGGCGAGGGCGGTGCCGGAATCGCGTTGCATCGCGTCGAGGACGTCGGCGCTCTGGAACGCGATCGACTCGAGCGCCGCGCGTGCGATATGCCCCGCCGTGGCACCGCGCGTGAGGCCGAAAATCGAGCCGCGCGCATACGGGTCCCAGTGAGGCGCGCCGAGACCGGTGAAGGCCGGCACGAAGTAGACGCCGCCGTTGTCCGGCACGCTGGCGGCCAGCGGTTCGATGTCGGCGGCGGTACGGATGATCTGCAGTCCGTCGCGCAGCCACTGCACGACGGCCCCGGCGATGAACACGCTGCCCTCGAGTGCGTAGTCGGTGACGGAGCCTCGCCGCCACGCGATGGTCGTGACCAGGGCGTTGCGGGATCGCACCGCCTCCGTGCCCGTGTTGAGCAGCACGAAACAGCCGGTGCCATACGTATTCTTCGCGAGACCGGGCGACAGGCACGCCTGCCCGAAGAGCGCCGCCTGCTGGTCCCCCGCGATGCCCGCGATGGGGACGCGGACGCCGTCGAGCAGCGTTTCGGCGCAGACGCCCGACGACGCGACCACCTGTGGCAGCACGGCGCGCGGTATGTCGAACAGCGCCAGCAACTCGTCGTCCCATTCGCCGCGACGAATGTCGAACAGCAGCGTACGGCTCGCGTTGGACGCGTCCGTCACGTGCGTCCTGCCGCCGCTCAGCTGCCACACGAGCCACGAATCGATCGTCCCGAACGCGAGCTCGCCGCGACGTGCGCGCTCGCGGGCGCCTTCGACGTTGTCGAGCAGCCACTTGAGCTTCGTCCCGGCGAAGTAGGCATCGATGACGAGCCCGGTGCGTTCGGCGATGAGCGATGCCTTGCCCGCGTTGCGCAGCTCGTCGCACAGCCCCGCCGTGCGGCGGTCCTGCCAGACGATCGCGTGGGCGATCGGGTGGCCCGTCGCGCGGTCCCACACCACGGTGGTCTCGCGCTGGTTGGTGAGGCCGATCGCGGCAACGTCGTGCGCCGAGACGCCGGCCTTGGCGAGCGCTCCGTGCATCACGGCGGATTGCGACGCCCAGATCTCTGTCGCGTCGTGCTCGACCCACCCGGGCTGCGGAAAGATCTGGCGAAATTCCTGCTGGGCCGAGCCGAGGATGCGCGCCGCGTGATCGAACACGATGGCCCGCGAACTGGTCGTGCCCTGGTCGAGCGCGAGCATGCAACGCATCAACGATTCCTCCGCAACGGCGAGCGGGTTGCGGCTCGCACACCCCGTCGCGTAAAATCAAGCATTTGCGTCGCATTGTAGCCGCGTCGGCGCGATCCCCAAGTCTCCCGGAACCTCCGGTCATTCCCCGATGCCCCTGTCCGAACCTGTCGCTGCTCGCCAACGCCTTCACACGCGACGCGTGACGTACGAGGGCTATCAACGCGACGACGGGCTGATCGACATCGAGGGCCACCTCGTCGACACGAAGGATCGCGATACGCCGCTTTTGTCCGGCGTACGTCCGGCCGGCGAGCCGGTGCACGACATGTGGATCCGCGTGACGATCGACGAGGCGTTCACGATCAGCGACATCGAGGCGCGCAGCGATCGCGTTCCGTATCCGGGTGGGTGCGATACGATCGGCCCGAGCTATCGCGCGCTGATCGGTGCGAACCTGCTGCAGAATTTTCGCAAGCGGCTGCACGAATCGCTGGGCGCCGTTCGCGGCTGCACGCACCTGACCGAGATGCTCGGCTCGTTGCCCACGGCCGCCGTGCAGACCTTCGCCACGTTGAAACGGCGCGAAGACCAGGGCACCGGCAAACCGTTTCAACTCGATCGCTGCCACGCGCTCGAGACCACCGGCGAAACCGTGCGCCGCTACTATCCGCGCTGGTATCGGGGCGCCGCTGAGGGGCAGGAGACGACGTGAAGATCCACGAATACCAAGGCAAGGAACTGTTCCGCCAGTACGGCATCGCCGTGCCGCGCGGTATTGCGTCGTTCTCAGTCGACGAGGCGGTGAAAGCTGCGAAAGAACTGGGCGGCCCCGTGTGGGTCGTGAAGGCGCAGATTCACGCCGGCGGGCGCGGCAAGGGCGGTGGGGTGAAGCTCGCGCGCTCGATCGACGACGTGCGCACGCTGGCGACGTCGATGATCGGCATGCAGCTCGTCACGCATCAGACGGGCCCCGCGGGACAGCCGGTTCGCCGACTGCTGATCGAGGATGGCGCCGACATCCGCAAGGAGCTCTACGCCGCGATGGTCGTCGATCGCGTGTCGCAACGCGTGGTGCTGATGGCGAGCGCCGACGGCGGCATGGACATCGAGGAGGTCGCGGCGAAGACGCCCGAGCGCATTCACAAGACGGTCATCGATCCCGGCGTCGGCCTCACCGAAGCGCAGAGCGACGACGTTGCG
>JBDTNI010000136.1:0-6119 GCA_039933815.1 Betaproteobacteria bacterium | reverse complement strand
GTGCCGAACTCGCGTGCCCATTGCCCCGCACAGTTGACGAGACCTTCGCATTCGATGCGGCCGCGCGCGTCGCCGCTTCGCCACTCTATCGCCGACACGTGGCCATTGTGCCGGTGCACGCCTTCGACGCGCACCTGCTCGAATATACGCGCACCGCCGTTGCGCGCGCCCTTGGCCAGCGACTGCGTAAGGTCGGTCGGATTGGCCTTGCCGTCGCCCGGAATCCAGACGCCGCCGGCGAGGTCGTCGGTGCGAAGCAACGGCGCGCGCTTACCGACTTCGCACGGCGTCAACCAGTCGAACGCGACGCCGAAGCTGCGCGCACGCGCCATCTGGCGTCGCATCAGTCGAAGTCGCTGGGGCGTGCGCGCGACATTGACGCTGCCGCAGCTTTTCCAGCCGGTGGCAAGGCCGGTTTCCGCCTCCAGCGACGCATACAGCTCGATGCCGTACCGGCTCATTCGCGTCGCATTGCGATTCGCGCGGGTCTGCCCGACGAGGCCCGCCGCGTGCCAGGTCGTTCCACAGGTCAGCCGTCCCTGTTCCAAAAGAACCACATCGCCGATTCCGAGCTTCGTCAAGTGGTAGGCGGTCGAAACGCCGGCGATGCCGCCGCCGACGATCACGATGCGCGCGTGCGAGGGGGGGTCGATCATCACGACGTCGATCGTCGCTAGAGCTTCAGCGCCGCAACGCCGATGACCACGCTTGCGGCGCCCGCGAGACGCATGGGCCCGAGACCCTCCTTGAGCCAAATGGCGCCGATGAGCGCCGCGAACAGCACGGACGTCTCGCGCAGCGCGGCCACGGCAGCGACGGGGGCGCGGGTCATCGCGAACAGGACGATGCCGTAGGCCGCCAGACTGGCGGCGCCGCCCAGCAGTCCGCGGCGCCACCCGCGGCCGATGTACGCAAGCGCGGGACGGCCGCGTCGCCACGCGATCCAGCCCACGAACGGCAATCCTTCGAGGAAGATCAACCACGTCGCGTAACCGGGCGCGTTGCCGGACGCCCGAGCGCCCGCGCCGTCGACGAGCGTGTAGAGCGCGATGATCCCTGCGTTGGCGAACGCCCATCCGGCCGCTGCGGCGGTATGCCCGCCGCGACGCACGAACGCGATGCTGACGATGCCGGCGCAGATCATGACGATGCCCGCCGCGATCTGCAGCGTCGGAAGCTCGTGAAGGAAGACGACGCCCAGCACGGTGACCAGTAGCGGCGCAGTTCCGCGCATCAACGGATAGGCAAACGAAAGATCGCCGGTGCGATACGCATGGGCCAGCGTCACGTAGTATGCAAAATGGATGGCCGCCGAGGCGGCGATGAATGGCCACGCAGCGGCGCCGGGCAAGCCGGTCAACGCCAGCAGCGCGAACGCGCAAAGCGACGAGCCCGCGACGACCGACGCGGTATCCAGCATCGGATCGCCGCCGGGCGCCGACTTAAGCATGGCGTTCCAGCTCGCGTGCAACAGGCCGGCGGCCAGCACGGCGGCGGTGATGCCGAGCGACAGCCCCGCGGCGGGTGGCGTCATCGTGCGTCAGTCCGGATGAATGAACGTCGCGGCGCGACGCGCGACCGCTGACGGCGTGCGGTCAAGCGCCGCGCCGCCCGGCGGCTTCGAGCAGCGTTACGTAGTGCGCAAGCGGTGGTGTCGGTGCATTCGCGATCTTCGCGAGATCGTCCCAGCGGCGCACGCTGACCGCCTGGGCCGCGTACGGCTGCGCGATGAACGTCGCGGCGGCTTCCGAAGGGTAGACGCCACCCTGCAGTGCGAGACTGCGCTTCGAATCGGCGGAAAGCGAATCGTAGTAGTCGGGGTGAGCGGCGCACAGGTAGCGCTTGGCGTCGACGTGCAGCCTGATGGGCTCCAGGACGTCGTCGCCGAACGTATCCCGCAGGAAGGGCAGCGCCGCGAACTGATGGAGGTCGTCGACGCCGCGCAGCGTGGGCGTCTCGCCATGGTCGTTCAGCATGTGGCCGAGGTCGTGCAGCAGCGCGGCGCACACCAGCGCGGTGGGCGCCGCAGCGGCCTCCGCACGCGCGGCGGTCTGCAGCGCGTGCTCCAGCTGCGTGACGGGCTCGCCGTCGTACATGCGTCCGCCCTTGCGGGCGAACAGCAGACAGATGTCCGAAACGCTCAGCGCCATTCCAACGTCCCCGACGCCACCACCCGAGTGCCGCTGCAGCGTCCGCTTCGGCCGCCTGCTTCGAAGGGGGCGCGTGTCATGCGACGGTAGGCTTCTGCTTCTGCTGCCACTGCGCGTCGGAAGGGACGGCGGCGGCTTCGCCGGTTCCGTCCTGTGTCTTGAGCCGCGTGTGCGCGAGCACGCCGGCTTCCTCGAGGATCGGATACGCGATCGAGCAGATGTGCGAGTTGATGCGCCGCAGATCCGAGATCAGGTCGAGATGCAGTGACGATGTCTCGATGCTGTCGACCGTGTTGCCGGCGAGGCGCCCCAGGTGCGAGTTCGCATACGCGCGCTCGAGGTCACGGAACAGGACCTTCTGCGCGAGCAACTGCTGCGCCTGCTTGAGGTCGCCGTTCAGGAAGACGGAAAGGCCGAGTCGAAGGTTGGCGATCAGCCGCGCGTGGAGGTCGCAGATCTCCGTCATCCCGGCATCGGAGAAGTTGCGGCCCTTGTCGATCTTCTTCTCCTCGAGGTCGTTCAGGATGCGCTCGATGATGTCGCCGACCTGTTCCATGTTGATCGCGAACGACACGATGTCGGCCCAGCGGCGACCCTCGCGCTGCTCGAGCGCTTCGCGCGGAATCTGGGTCAGGTACAGCTTGACCGCCGTGTAGAGGTCGTCGACGACGTCGTCCATGCTCCGCAGCTGGTGCGCGAGCGTGCGGTCGTTGGTACGCAGCACTGTCAGCAGGCCGGCGAGCATCTGCTCGATGACGTCGCCGATGCGCATCGACTCGCGCGCCGCACACGAAATGGCGAGCGCCGGTGTGTCGAGGGCGGACGGATCGAGGTGCCGGGGCTTCGACGGATCTTCCGACGCCGGACGCGCAGGCAGCATGCGCTCGGCGATGCGGGCGATGTGCTCGGTCCAGAACACCAGCACGAGGGCAAGCGACACGTTGAACAGCAGATGGAACAGCACGACCTCGCGCGCCGGGTCGAGCTCCATGCCGGCAATCCAGCTTTCGAGGTGCCCGACGAGCGGAACGGCAAGGATGCTGCCGATCAGCTTGAATATGAAATTGCCGAGCGTCACGCGCCGCGCCTCGGGCGTTGCGCGCAGTGTCGACAGCATGCCGAGCAGCCCGCTGCCGAGATTGGCGCCGAGCACGAGGCCGAGCGCCACTGGCAGCGCGATCACATGCAGCGACGCAAGCGTTGCGACGAGCAGCACCACCGCAAGGCTCGAGTAGCACAGTACGGTGAAAAGCGCGGCGACCAGCATATCGAGGAGCACGTCGCCGGTCAGCGAGGCGAAGATGACCTTGACGCCCGCTGCCTGCACGACGGGCTGCGCGGCGACGGAAATCCACTGCAGCGCGAACATGATGAGGCCGAGTCCGATCAGGATCCGGCCGAAGCGTCCGGCCGCGCTCGCCTGGCTCGACAGATACAGCACGATGCCGCTAAAGATCAGAAGCGGCGCGAGCCACGACAGGTCGAACGACAGCAGCACGGTGATGAGCGCAGTGCCGACGTCTGCGCCGAGCATCACCACCAGCGCCGGCGCGGTGCCGATCAGCCCCTGGCCCGCAAAGGCCGCGACGATCAGCGCGGTCGCGGTGGCGCTTTGAATGAGCGCGGTGACGCCCAGTCCCGCGAAGAATGCCGACGCCCGGTTGGCGACGCTCCGGCGGAGCACGCGGCGCAGATCGCCGCCGTACATTCGCAGAATGCCCGTCCGGACGATATGCGTGCCCCACACGAGGAGCGACACGCCGGCGAGCAGGTTCAGCAGCGTCTGCATCGGCGGCCTACCACCCTCGTGGTTTCGCTATCAGGAAACACTCGATTCTTCCTTGTTCCGTCATCTTGAATCGTCGGGCTCCGCCCGCGATTCAAGACCGGCGGGAATCGGACAAAAGGAGAGGTGCACTTTTGTCCGAAGAATTACCATGGAAGCGAATACGTCTTGACGTTGGTGAAGCTCTTCATCGCCTCCTGGACACCTTCCTTGTAGCCGAGTCCGGAGTCCTTGATGCCACCGAAAGGCGTGAGCTCGAGGCGATAGCCCGGCACCTCGCGGACGTTGACGGTACCCGCCTGCAGTTCCGCGATGAAACGCGTTATGTAGTCGAGACGGTTGGTGCAGACTGCCGACGACAGACCGTAGGCCGTCGCATTCGCGAGGCGGATCGCATCGTCGATGTCCCGGAATCGGATCACCGGCGACACCGGCCCGAAGGTCTCGGTTCGCACGACGTCCATGTCCGGTGTCACGCGATCGACGACGGTCGGCGAGTACTGTGCGCCGCTGCGCTCGTTGCCGAACAGCAGCCGTGCGCCGGACGCCACGGCAGCGTCGACCTTCGATGCGAACGACGCAGCCGCCCTGGCGTCGATCACCGTTCCCATGTCCACCGTGGGATCGGCGGGATCGCCGTACGTCCACGCCCGCGTACGCGCCAGCAGCAACTCGACGAAGGCGTCGGCGACACGCTCGTGAACGAGCATCCGCTTGACTGCCGTGCAACGCTGTCCCGAGTTCTTGTACGAGCCGGTCGCGGCGAGCGACGCGGCCTCGTCGAGGTCGGCATCCTCCATGACGATGATCGGATCGTTGCCGCCGAGTTCGAGCACCTGGCGCTTGTAGACGGCCTTCGCGGCGATGTATTTGCCAACGGCGACGCCGCCGGTGAACGTCACGAGGTCGACGTCCGGATTCGTGAGCATCTCATCGGCGATCTCGCGCGGATCTCCGGTCACGACCGACAGCATCGGCGGCGGCAGGCCCGCCTCGTACAGGATGTCGGCGAGCGCCAGCGCGGACAGCGGCGTCTTCTCCGTCGGCTTCAGCACCATCCGGTTGTTGGTTGCGATCGCCGGCGCGATCTTGTGCGCAACCTGGTTCAGCGGATGGTTGAACGGCGTGATGGCGGAGATCACACCCAGCAGCGGCTCGCGCAGCGTGTAGACCTTGCGCGACTTGCCGTGCGGCGTGAGATCGCACGAGAACACCTGGCCGTCGTCCTGCAGCGCGGCGTTGCCCGCGAACGTGAACACGTCCCGCGCTCGTCCGACCTCGTACAGGGAGTCCTTCTTGCAGATGCCGCATTCCGCCGTGATCAGGTCGGACAGTCGCTCGGCGCGCTCGGCGATCGTCGCGGCGGCCTTGCGGCAGATCTCGGAGCGCTCGTAACGCGTCAGGCGCGGCTTGTAGGCACGCGCGATCGAGAACGCCCGGCGGACGTCGTCCACCGTGCCGCGCGGCACCGTGGCGACCACGTTGCCGTTGTACGGGTTGTACACGTCGAGTGTCCGAACGCCGCCGACCCGCTCGCCGGCGATGCGCATCGATTCGGCGCCCGTCGTAAGGGCCGTCGCGCGGGGAGGGCGGTCAGTCGTGAGCATGGTGGACCGTCGGGGTCATGCAATGTTCATGCGAGGTGATTCAACGCCAGGTCGAACGCATCGAAGTTTCGCCAGCGGCGGTCGGGCAGCCCTGGCGATGGCCGGTTTGCGATCAGCGGCACGCGCTGCTCGGAGATGCCGCCGTGCGACCGCAGAGGCGCATCGAGGCCCGAAAGGTCGTGGAGCGTCCGACGGCTTCCGATCACGGTGAGCCGTTCCGATACGACCACGAGATCGCCGACGCGGTTCTCGGGAAGCTCGAAACGCGCGCAGGCCTCCCGCCGCGGCAGCACGACGTCGATCCCCGGAAGCGCTGCGATGTGGCGCGCGACACCGTCGACGGCGGTTCCGCCGTCGACGTAGACGGTCGCATAGGAACCGAGGGCGCCGTGATGGACGACGTACGGGTCGGTAATCGGCAGTATCACGCGCGTCAGACCCTGACCGCAGGCGGCATCGAGCGCATCCTGCAGGAACACGATATTCGGGCGCCCGAATGCGTCGGTCTTGGCGTTCATGCCGTGGTCGGCGGTGATGACCACCGTCGCGCCCGCCGCATCCAGCCGCGCGCAGTAG
>JBDTNI010000135.1:0-6153 GCA_039933815.1 Betaproteobacteria bacterium | reverse complement strand
GTCGACCTTGTCCGTGTCGTACCACTGACGCGCGATCGCCGACCCGATGTCCGGCTTGTTCTGGTGGTCCGCGGAGACGAATTCGACCTTGTAGCCACGCTTCTCGATGCCGGAATCGGCCACGGCCATCTTCGCCGCGGCCACCGATCCGGCACCGGCGAGATCGGTATACAGGCTGGACATGTCGGACAGGATGCCGATCTTGATCATGTTGTCGGACACCTGCGCGTGCGCGGTGCCAGCGGCGAGGGTTCCGGCGATGGCGAGGCCCAGCAGTGTGCGTTTGATTGGATTCATCGATGCTCCCAGGTTGTAGACACGTTCCATGGCGGCGCTCACACGCCCAGATACTCGTGCAGCTTGCCCATGTTCTCTTCGAGCGCGGCATTCGGGATCATGTCGATGATCCGGCCGTGCTCCATCACGTAATGCCGATCCGCCACCGTGGCCGCGAACCGGAAGTTTTGCTCGACGAGCAGGATGGTGAAGCCCTGCCGCCGCAACTCGCCAATCGTGCGTCCGATTTGCTGGACGATGACCGGCGCGAGCCCCTCGGTTGGTTCGTCGAGCAGCAAAAGCCGTGCGCCGGTGCGCAGTATCCGGCCGATCGCGAGCATCTGCTGCTCGCCGCCCGACAATTTCGTGCCCTGGCTGCGGCGTCGCTCGAGCAGGTTGGGAAACAGTTCGTAGATCTGCTCGACGCTGAGGCCGCCGTCGCGAACCTTTGGCGGCAGCAGCAGATTCTCCTCGACGCTGAGGCTCGAGAAGATTCCGCGTTCCTCAGGACACCAGGCGATTCCGAGCCGCGCGATGCGGTTCGACGCGAGCCGGACCGTCTCGCGGCCTTCGAATACGATCGATCCGTCGCGGCGTGGCACCACACCCATGATCGATTTCAGCGTCGTTGTTTTGCCGGCGCCGTTACGCCCGAGCAGCGTCACGACCTCGCCCGCCGCGACGTCGAACGAAACGCCATGGAGGATATGCGACTCGCCGTACCACGCCTCGAGGTCGCGTACCGCGAGCAACGGCGCGGTTGCCGCCGAATCGGCATCTCGCGGCGACGCATCAGGCATTTCCGGCACCCATGTAGGCTTCGATGACGGCCGGATTCGTCGACACGGCCGCGTAGTTTCCCTGCGCCAGCACTTCGCCGCGGGCCAGCACCGTGATGTGGTCAGCCAGACTCGAGACCACCGACAGGTTGTGCTCGACCATCAATACCGAGCGATTGACGGAAACCGTGCGGATCAGCGCCGCGATTCGTTCCACGTCTTCATGCGTCATGCCTGCGGTGGGTTCGTCGAGCAGCATCATTTCGGGCTCGAGCGCGAGCGTCGTCGCAATCTCGAGCGCGCGCTTGCGCCCGTACGCGAGTTCGCCCGCCGCCACCGGCTCGAACGACGCGAGCCCGACCGCGTCAATCAACTCGCGCGCCCGGGTGTCGTGCGCATGCAGCAGCCGCTCCGACCGCCAGAAATCGAACGAATGCCCGCGCTTGCGCTGCAGTGCAATGCGCACGTTCTCGAGCACGGTAAGATGCGGAAACACCGCCGAAATCTGAAACGAGCGCACGAGCCCCATTCGCGCAATCACCGCCGGACGCGATCCGGTGATGTCGCGGCCGTTGAACAATATGCGGCCGCGCGTCGGCGTCAGGAAGTGCGTCAGAAGATTGAAGCAAGTCGTCTTGCCGGCGCCGTTGGGGCCGATAAGCGCGTGAATCGTACCGCGCGCGACCGCGAGATCGACGTTGTTCACGGCCACGAACCCCTTGAACTCTTTGGTGAGCCCGCGCGTTTCGAGGATCGTATCTGTGGGCAAGGGAGCGTTCGGCTGAGAGGGCGCGACGGTTGCGACGGGACCTTTTCGGTCTTCGGTCAGGCGCGGATTATCCCGACGGACCGTCGGCTTGGCAATCGGTATCGGAACCCGATCGCGGCGCCGGTCACACCCCCGTTCGCCAGCGCGGTGCGCGCTTATGCAGGAAAGCGTCCATGCCTTCGTGCGAGTCCGGGTCGACCAGGTTCTGCGCCATCGCCTGCGTCGTCGTGTCGTACGCCCCGACGAGCGGGCGGTCGATCTGCGCGTAGAACGCGCGCTTGCCGAGCGCGATCACCGACGCGCTGCGCGACACGATGTGATCGGCAAACGCCTTGACCGTCTCGTCGAGCGCTTCGATCGGCACGACGCGATTGACAAGTCCCCACTCGAGCGCCGTCTGCGCGTCGATCGCATCGCCCGTCAACAGCATTTCCATCACGCGCTTGCGCGCGACGTTGCGTGCGACGCCGACGGCCGGCGTCGAGCAGAACACGCCGACGTTGAGCCCCGGCAACGCGAAACGCGCCGTATCGGCGGCGACGGCGAGGTCGCACATCGACACGAGCTGGCAGCCCGCCGCCGTCGCGATGCCGTGCACCCTCGCGATCACCGGCTGAGGTAACTGCGTCAGCTTGACCATGATGCGGCTGCAGCGCGCGAACAGCGCCTGCTGCCACGCCGCGTCGGGATGCTCGCGCAGCTCGCCCAGGTCGTGGCCCGCGCAGAACCCCTTGCCCAGCGCGGCGATCACCAGTACGCGCGTATCGCCCCGCGCGGACGCCGCGTCGATGGCGTCCTCCAGCGCGGCCAGCATCGCCCCCGACAACGCGTTGTAGCGCTCGCCGCGGTTGAGCGTGAGCGTGCACACGCCGCCCTGCACATCCGCCAGCACGAATGGACGATCGCCCGCCTGGAACTCGGCGTTCGGCGCCGTCATTCGATCGCCGACGCCGACCGCACGCGCTCGCGCAGCAGGAATTTCTGGATCTTGCCGGTCGAAGTCTTCGGCACCTCGCCGAACACGACGCTGCGCGGCACCTTGAATCGGGCGAGATGCCGGCGACAGTGCTCGATCATCTCCTCCTCGCCGACGCTCGCGCCCGGTTTGACTTCTACAAACGCACACGGTGTCTCGCCCCATTTCAGGTCGGGCTTGGCCACGACGGCCGCGGCAAGTACGGCGGGGTGCCGGTAGAGAACGTCCTCGACTTCCAGCGAGCTGATGTTCTCGCCTCCGGAGATGATCACATCCTTGGCGCGATCGCGAATCTTGACGTAGCCGTCGGGCTGCATCACCGCGAGGTCACCGGTATGGAACCACCCCCCGTCGAACGCCTCGTCGGTGGCCGCCGGATTCTTCAGATAGCCCTTCATCGCGATGTTGCCGCGAAACATCACCTCCCCCATCGTCTCGCCGTCGGGCGCGACAGGAAGCATCGTCTCCGGGTCCATTACCATCATGCCTTCCTGGCACGTATAGCGCACGCCCTGGCGCCCGTTGCGCTCCGTCCGCGAGCCGATGTCGAGCGCCTCCCAGGCGTCGTGCTTCGCGCAGACGGACGCCGGCCCGTAGGTCTCGGTGAGGCCGTACACGTGCGTGATGTCGAACCCCATGCGCTCCATCCCCTCGATCACCGACGCCGGCGGCGCCGCGGCCGCGACGAGCCCGTGCACGCGATGGTCGATCCCGCGCTTCATCGCGTCGGGCGCGTCGATCAGCATCGAGTGGACGATCGGCGCGCCACAGTAGTGCGTGACCCCCTCGGCGCGGATGGCGTTCAGGATCGCCGACGCCTCCACCTTTCGCAGGCACACGTGCGTGCCGGCGTTCGCGGCCATCGTCCACGGGAAGCACCAGCCGTTGCAGTGAAACATCGGCAGCGTCCACAAGTACACCGAGTGGCGCGGCATCTGCCAGTCGACGATGTTCGACAGCGCGTTCAGGTATGCGCCGCGATGGTGATAGATGACGCCTTTCGGGTTGCCGGTCGTGCCCGACGTGTAGTTGAGCGCGATCGCGTTCCATTCGTCGGTGGGCGGCTGCCACGCGAATTCCGGGCTGCCCGTCGCGATGAACGTCTCGTAATCGGACGCTCCGATCCGATCGCCTCCGGGCCCCAGCACGTCGACGACGTCGATGACGATCGGGCGCTGCGGCAGGCGGCCCAGCGCCGCGCCGATCGTCGGCGCGAACTCGGTATCGGTCAGGAGCACCTTCGCTTCGCCGTGCTGAAGCATGAACGCGATCGCCTCGGGGTCGAGTCGTGTATTCAGCGTGTTGAGCACGCCGCCGGTCATCGGCACGCCAAAATGCGCGTCGATCATTTCCGGTGTGTTCGACAGCATCGCCGCGACGGTATCGCCGACGCCGACGCCGTGGTGGGCGAGGGCAGACGCCAACCGCCGGGCACGGCCATACGCATCGGCCCACGTGTAGCGCCGATCGCCGTGGATGATGGCCGTGTGGTCGGGCCAGATCGCGGCGGTTCTCGCCATGAAAGAAAGCGGCGTCAACGGCGCGTGATTGGCGGCCCGGCGTTCGAGGTTGGCTTCAAAGATGCCCGGCATACCGCTCCCGCCCGTGCTGTCCCGGCCGCATCGTAGCAAAACGCACGATTCCCGGGGTCGTCCATGCCATGAGCGCAGCCGAGCAGCGCCGCCGAAAACGACGCTGCGGCTTGCTCTGCGCGGCAAGTTTCGCTAGTGTCCCTCCGCGGCCGCCCCGAGGCCGCGGGTGCCGCGGCGCCGCCACGACTTGAAGGCCACCAACGATGGGTCACCGTCTGTCCCGCATCGTCACCCGAACAGGCGACGCAGGTACCACCGGCCTCGGCGACGGGTCCCGCGTGTCGAAGACGAGCGCCCGCATCGAGGCGATAGGGACCGTCGACGAGCTGAATTCGGCCGTGGGCGTCGTCCTGGCCGAACCGCTCCCGCCCTCCATCGCCGCGCTGCTCACGGATGTCCAACACGACCTTTTCGATTTGGGAGGCGAACTGTCGATACCCGGACACACGGTGATCGTAGTTGGCCACGTCGACCGGCTCGAGAACGCGGTTGAACACTACAACGATACGCTGCCGCCGCTCAAGGAATTCATCCTGCCGGGCGGAACGCGCGCCGCCGCGATGACGCACATCGCACGGACGGCGTGCCGGCGCGCGGAGCGGGCGGTCGTGGCGCTCGCCGCCGACGCCGAGGCCGACGTCTCGCAGCCCGCACGCGTCTACCTCAACCGCCTGTCGGATCTGCTCTTCGTCCTGGCGCGCGCGTTGAACCGCGACGCCGACGTGCCGGACGTCCTCTGGCAGAAGGACCGCGCACGCGGCGCGGCGGCGTCATGAGCGCGCCCGATGCGAGAGCCGCTGCGGGAGACCGAAATTCGAGGCTGTCGGCCCTCCTTGCCCGCGTCGCGCTGGCCGACCAGCGTGCGTTCGAGGAACTGTACCTGCTGACGGGGGCGCATCTGTACGGCGTTGTCCTACGTATCGTAAGAGACAGGTCCATCGCCGAGGAAATCTTGCAGGAAGCTTACGTCAACGTCTGGCATCACGCCGGCAGCTACGACGCGGCCAGGAGCCAGCCCTTCACCTGGATGAGCGCGATCGTCCGCAACCGCGCGCTCGACCTCAAGCGGCGGCGCGAACTCGACACGATCGCGTTCGACACCGGCGACGACGACGCGCCGGAAATGGAGTTCCCATCCGACGGGCCGACACCCGTCGAGATGCTGATGACCGCTGCGGACCAGCGCTCGGTGCGCGACTGCGTCGAGACGCTCGAAGGCGGATCGAAGCAGGCGATCGCGCTCGCGTTCTTCCACGGCCTTTCCCACGGCGAACTCGCGGCCCAGCTGCATGAGCCACTCGGCACCGTTAAATCATGGGTACGGCGCGGACTCGACAGGCTGCGACGCTGCCTCGACGCCGCCGGAGTCGTTCGATGAACCTGTCGCGCCCCGACCGGCGCGAGCGCCTCGACCGGCTCGCCGCCGAATTCGCGCTCGGAACATCACCGGCGCGTGTCAGGCGACGGCTGTCGTCGCTGGCGCAGCGCGACCGCGTGGTCGCCGATGCGTTGACCGAATGGGAGCGCCGGCTCGCCGTGCTCGTGGAGGGGGTGCCGTCCATGACCCCGCCGCCGCGCGTGTGGGCGCGCATCATCGCGCGGCTCGGACTCGAACCGCGCCCCTCCACGGCGAACGCGCCCGGCGCCTGGTGGGCGCGACTCGGCCTCTGGCAAGGGCTGACGGCACTCGGTTTTGTCGCCACGCTCGCGCTCGGCGTGCTGCAGTTCGCCCGGCCGCCGGTGAGCGCCGCGGCGCCGATC
>JBDTNI010000134.1:0-6154 GCA_039933815.1 Betaproteobacteria bacterium | reverse complement strand
GGCGATGCACGGGGGGTGCGTCGCCGTGTGGTGGGTGGGCGGGAGCGCCACGGCGGTAGGCACCGCGGTCGCGCTCTATTGCATCCGCATGTTCGCCATCACCGCTTTTTACCACCGCTATTTCTCGCATCGCGCATTTCGCGCGTCCCGCGCAGTGCAATGCGTGTTTGCGGTAATCGGCGCATCGGCGGTCCAGCGCGGGCCGCTGTGGTGGGCCTCGCATCACCGCCATCACCACGCGCATGCCGACACGGCCGCCGATGCCCACTCGCCCGTCAACGACGGCGCGCTTTGGGCGCACTGCGGCTGGTTTCTCGCCCGCGGCAATTTCGCGACCCGCGAGGAATGGGTGAAGGATCTCGCACGCTTTCCCGAACTGCGTTTCCTCGACCGCTTCGATGCGCTGGTGCCCGTCGCGCTCGCGGCACTGCTCTATGGCGCGGGCGAATGGCTGGCGATCGCGTACCCGGCGCTCCGCACGGACGGTCTGATGCTCGTCGTATGGGGTTTCTGCATCTCGACCGTGGCGCTCTATCACGCCACGTTCACCGTCAACTCGCTCGCGCACACGCGGGGGTCGCGCCGCTATCCGCGCCGCGACTCGTCGCGCAACAACTGGTGGATCGCCGTGATCACGTTCGGCGAGGGGTGGCACAACAACCATCACCATTTCCCGGGGTCGGCGCGGCAGGGCTTCTTCTGGTGGGAGATCGATTTCACGTACTACGGCTTGCGGCTTCTCGCCGTGCTGGGGCTGGTCCGCGAGCTTCGGTTAGTTCCGACGGCGGTCCGCGACGCGCGGCGGGATGCATGAAGATCGCCGTCATCGGTACCGGCATCGCCGGCAATGTCGCCGCGTACCACCTGTCTCGCGAGCACGATGTCACCGTGTTCGAGGCCGACGGGCGCGTCGGTGGCCATACGCACACGCACGACGTCACGCAAGCTGGACGTTCGTACCGCGTGGACACCGGCTTCATCGTCTTCAACGACTGGACCTATCCGCGCTTTATCGCCTTGATGGACGAGCTCGGCGTGGCGTCACAGCCCAGCGCGATGAGTTTTTCGGTGCGCGACGAAGCAAGCGGACTCGAGTACAACGGCACGTCGCTGAACGGCCTCTTCGCGCAGCGGCGCAACCTGCTGCGGCCTTCGTTCCTGTGGATGCTGCGTGAAGTGCTGCGTTTCAACCGCGACGCGCTCGCGCTGCTCGACGGCGGTGACGACGTTTCGCTCGGCGACTACGTCGACGCCAACGGTTACTCCAGGGGCTTCGTCGACCATTACCTGCTGCCGATGGGCGCTGCGATCTGGTCGACGGACGCGCGCCGGATGCGCGCGTTCCCCGCGCGTTTCCTCGTTCGCTTCTTCCATAACCACGGCATGCTGTCGGTCAATCGCCGGCCGCGGTGGCGGACGATTCGCGGCGGCTCCTCCGCCTATGTAGACCGGCTGACGTCCCGTTTCCGAGACCGCATCCGGCTCGACGCCCCCGTGCAGTCGGTCCGGCGGCTGGCCGGACACGTCTTCGTCAAGGCGCGCGGCTGCGAATCGGAGCGATTCGACGCCGCCTTCCTTGCGTGTCACAGCGACCAGGCGCTGCGCATGCTAGCCGACGCGACGCCCCTGGAGCGTGAAGTGCTCGGCGCCATCCCGTACGTTCGGAACGAGGCGATCCTGCACACGGACACGCGGCTTCTGCCTCGGTCGCGCCGCGCGTGGGCCGCGTGGAACTATCACGCCGGTGCGCCGGGCGAAGGCGTGACGCTCACGTACAACATGAACATCCTGCAGTCGCTCGCCGCGCCCCAGCCGTTGCTCGTCACGCTGAACCGCGCGGATGCGATCGATCCGGCACGCGTAATCGACCGCATCGTCTACGAGCATCCGCTGTTCACCGCCGCGGGGGTCGCCGCACAGGCGCGACACGGCGAGATGAACGGTCCGCTCAACACGTACTTCTGCGGCGCGTACTGGCGTCACGGATTCCACGAAGACGGCGTCGTCAGCGCGATCGACGCGCTCGATCATTTTCGGAAGAGGCTGAATGCACAGCGCCCTCTATACCGGCTCGGTTAGACACCGTCGCTTCGCGCCGCGCGCGCACGATTTCGAATACCCGCTGTTCATGGTGTATGTCGATCTTGGCGAGCTCGAGCGGATCTTCCGCGGGCGCTGGCTGTGGTCGACGCGGCGACCCGCACCCGCATGGTTCCGGCGCCGCGACTATCTTGGCGATCCGTCGGTGCCGCTCGACACGGCGGTGGGCGACGTCGTCGAACGCGAGACGGGCGCCCGCCCGCGCGGACCCATCCGCGTCCTGACACATCTGCGCTATTTCGGCATCGCATTCAATCCGGTCACGTTCTACTACTGCTTCGATGCCGGCGGTACGCGGGTCGACTGCATCGTCGCCGAGATCACCAACACGCCGTGGAACGAGCGCCACGCCTACGTGTTGACCGATGCGATGAACGTCGGCCGCGGGCGCGGTACGCGGTACCGGTTCGACAAGCGCTTTCACGTGTCGCCGTTCATGGCGATGGACGTTGAATGCGACTGGCGATTCTCGGCGCCGACGGCGACGCTCGGCGTCCATATGGAAAACTTCCGCGCCGGCGAGCGACTTTTCGATGCGACGCTTGCGCTCGAACGGCGGCCGATTACGGGCACGTCTCTCGCGTCGGCGCTTGCCCGCTATCCGCTGATGACCGCCCGCGTACTCGTCGCCATCTACTGGCAGGCGTTGCGTCTGTGGTGGAAGCGCATGCCGTTTCATCCGCATCCCGGCAGCCGCGACGCCGCGCCGGCGAAGCCCCGTTTTGGCGAAGGACCTTCATGAACGTCAGAGCCTCGACGCTCGCCCGCACGGCGCCACGCTCCACGCCCGAGCCGCGTGCGTTCGACGCATGGGCAGAGCAACTCGTGTTGCGCCGGCTTGCCGGGGTCGCCGAAGGAACGCTGCGGGTGGTGGGCCCCGATGGGCGCGAGCACGTTTTCGGACGCGCCACGTCGCGCTGCGACCTCGTGGCCTCGGTGCGCGTGCACGCCGCGCGCTTCTACGGCGAGCTCGCGTTCGGAGGCTCGGTCGGCGCGGGCGAGGCGTACATGGAAGGCTACTGGACGACCGACGACCTGACCGCGCTCGTCCGCATCCTGCTTCGCAACCGCGCGGTCATGGACGGGATGGAAACCGGCGTCGCGCGTGCGACACGGCCATTGCAGAAGGCGCTGCACTGGCTCAATCGCAACACGCGCGGCGGTTCACGGCGCAACATTGCGGCGCATTACGACCTCGGCAATGACTTCTTCCGCCTGGTCCTCGATCCGACGCTCATGTATTCGAGCGCGATCTTCGAGCGCGAGGGCATGACGCTCGAGGCCGCGCAGAACGCGCGGCTCGACCGTATCTGCGCGGCGCTCGACCTGCGCCCGTCCGACCATCTGCTCGAGATCGGGACCGGTTGGGGCGCGATGGCCATCCACGCCGCCCGTCATTACGGCTGCCGCGTCACCACGACGACGATCTCGCGCGAGCAGCACGCGCTTGCGCGCGCGCGCATCGACGCCGCGGGGCTGCAGGGCCGGATCACGCTGCTGCTGGACGACTACCGCGATCTCGGTGGACGCTTCGACAAGCTCGTGTCGATCGAGATGATCGAGGCCGTCGGCCACCAGTTCTACGACACTTATTTTGCGCAGTGCAGCCGGCTGCTCGCCGACGACGGGCTGATGCTGCTGCAGGCGATCACGATCGCCGACCAGCAGTACGAGTCGGCGCGTCGATCGGTCGACTTCATCCAGCGTCACATCTTCCCGGGCAGCACCATTCCCTCGGTGACGGCGCTCGTCGCGTCGATCACGCGTGCGACTGACATGCGGCTCACCTACCTCGACGACATCGGTCCGCATTACGCGACGACGCTGCGTGCGTGGCGCGCGAACTTCGTGGCCAACGGCGACGCGATTCGGGCGCTCGGCCACTCCGAGCGGTTCATGCGGATGTGGGAGTTCTATCTCTGCTATTGCGAGGGCGGGTTCGAGGAGCGCGCGCTCGGCGACGTGCACATGCTGCTCGCCAAGCCCGGCAACCGGCGGGTGCCGAATTTCGGGCGCGGCCCTGCGCGGCCTGCCCGCGATCCGTCCATCGTCGCCGATATCGACCCGGCACTCGACCGTTGATCCGGGCGCTCTTTGCGGGTCTTTCCGGCCTGTTCGCCGCGCTCCTCGGAGGTTGCTCGGCCGTCGACGTCCTGAACGCGCTGGTACGCTCAGATACGTACTCGTCGCAAACGGCCATTGCGTACGGGCCGTCGACGCGCGAGCGTCTGGATGTCTACGTCCCGCGGGACCGCGACGCATCGAAACCGCCCGCGGGCTATCCAATCGTGGTCTTCTTCTACGGCGGCTCGTGGAGCCGCGGCGAACGCGCCGACTACCGATTCGTCGGCGAAGCGCTCGCGTCACGCGGCTTCATCGTCGTCGTCCCCGACTACCGGCTGTATCCGGAGGTCGCGTACCCGGCTTTCCTCGAGGACAGCGCGAGGGCGGTCGCGTGGGCGCATCGCGAGGGTCCGCGCTACGGCGGCGACGCGTCGCGGCTGTACGTGATGGGGCACAGCGCCGGCGCGTACAACGCCGCGATGCTCGCGCTGGATGCGCGTTGGCTGCGCCCGGCAGGCTTGACGCCCGCCGTCCTCGAAGGGTGGATCGGGCTCGCCGGCCCCTACGACTTCCTGCCGTCGGAACTGCCGGACGTTCAATCCGTGTTCCATCACCCGGACTATCCGGCGGGCGCGCAGCCCGTCGAACATGTCACACGAAATGCGCCGCGGACCTTTCTCGGCGCCGCGCGCACCGACAACGTCGTGAACCCGACGCGCAGCACGCAGCAGCTCGCCGATCGGCTCGCCACCGCAAGCGTGCCCGTCGAGCTCGTGTTCTACGAGCACGTGAACCACTACATGCTGGCGGGGGCGCTCGCTCGCCCGCTGCGCTTTCTCGCGCCGGTGCTCGACGACGTGACGTCGTTCATCCGCGACGGTTTACCCGCTGACCGTCGCGGGCGCCCGTCAGCGCCGGGCTGACCGTCGCAGCGGTCAGAATCGTGTCGTCAGCCGGCCGAGCCAATCCGGCGACAGGTCGACGAGTGCGGCCTCGAGGCGCCGGTCGACGCCCGCGAGGATCGCACCGCCGACGATAACCAGGAGTACGCCGAGGATCAGCTTGCCGGCGGCGCCTGCACGAAGCAGCGCGCCGCGGCCGCGCAGCATCGTCTCGCGCGACAGCATTCCCAGGGCGGCGAGCGGCAACGCAGCACCGATCCCGAACACGAGCATCACCGCGGCCACCTGCACGAGCGCCTCGCCCTGGCTCGCGAGCGTGACGGCCGCGCCCAGCGTCGGGCCCACGCATGGCGCCCACACCAGGCCCAGCACGACGCCGAGGGCGAACTGACCGGGAAGTCCGCGCAGCGCAAGACGGCGGGCGACGGCATCGCCGGCGCGGCCCACGCCCGCGGTGGCCGCGGCGAAGCGGCGCTGCAGCGAAGCGCTCACCAGCACGATGCCGACGGCGACGAGGATCGCGGCGCCAACGCCTCGCAGCCATCCCGCGTCGAACCCGAAGTACAGCCCCACTGAAGCCAGGAGGACGCCCGCAACGGTGAAGGACAGACCGAGCCCCGCGGCCAGCGCCAGCGGCCCATAACGGTGCTCGGTCAGCGCCGCCCCGAGCAGGATCGGCAACAGCGGCAGCACGCACGGTGAGAGTGTCGACAGCGCGCCGGCGACGAAGCTGAGTCCCAGCGTGGCCGCGCCGGCGATCATCCGGTCATCCGCGCGCCTTGCGCAGCAGCGCGGCGATGCTGTCCTTGCGCGTGTCACCCGTCGATCGGCCCTTCTCGCTCTTGCCGTCGAACACGATGAGCGTGCTTTGCTGGGTGACGCGGAAACGCTTCAATACGTCCTGCCGCGTGTCGAAGTCGACGTCGAGGATCGTGTAATCCTTGAACTCCTGCCTCCCCATCAGCTCCGCGAGAATGGGTGCCTGCTGCTTGCAGGTCGGGCACCAGTCGGCGCGCACGTCGACGACGATCTGCGCGCCGGCGTCCTGCAGCTGCGCAAACGTCTGCGCATCGAACGTCTTCGTCTCC
>JBDTNI010000133.1:0-6199 GCA_039933815.1 Betaproteobacteria bacterium | reverse complement strand
TGAAGACCAGCACGATGTTGATCAGCGACAGCGCCGCAACGACGTCGATCGCGCCGCCCTGCCACAGCGAGACGAGTTGAGCGCCGATGACCTCGGTACCCGGCGCGAGCAGGTAGACACCCGTCGAGTACTCGCGCTCGAAGATCATGAATACGAGCAGCCACGAGCCGAGGAGTCCGTGGCGGATCAGGGGCAGCGTGATCTCGCGGGAGATCCTCCCGCGGCCCGCACCCACGGTACGCGCCGCCTCCTCGAGTTCAGGGCTGACCTGCATCAGCGACGACGAGATCAGCCGCATGCCGTAGGCAAGCCATACGACCGAGTAGGCGAGCCACATGCTGACGATCGTCTTGCGCAACGGCGTGAGCGGCGGGAAGAAAAGAAACACCCAGAGGAAGGCGAGGCCGATCAGCAGCCCGGGCACGGCGCGCGGCACGAGGACGAGATAGTCGACGATCCGCGACCACGCGTCGTTGCGCCGGTGCGTCGCGAATCCGATCGCCGTGTAGCACGCCACGGTCACCGCGCCGCCGACGGTGCCGAGCAGCACGGTGTTCCAGATCGCGCGGATGTGTGTCGGCTCGTCCAGGACCGCGCGAAAGTTGTCGAGCGTGAACGCTTCGGCGAGCTTGACGCCGAAGCCCCAGTTGGTGACGAACGCGCGAAGCGCGATGCCGCTGATCGGAACGATTACTGCGCCAACGAGCCACGCGCCGACGAGCGCCATCGCCAGCCACTTCCAGCGGCCGAGCGGCAGGTCGCGGATGCGGCCCGCCTTGCCCTTGATCGTCGCGTACTTGCGCGCGTTCTGCAAAAGCCGGCGCTGCAGCAGCACCAGCGGGATCGTCATCGCGACGATGCAGACGGCGACCGCCGCCATCAGGTGATACGACGGCGTGCCGAGCTTGTTCGTGAGCTTGTACAGGTACGTTGACAGCACGAGATTCCCCTCAGGATCGCCGAGCACGAGCGGCAAACCAAAGAGCTCGATGCCGAGGAAGAACACGAGCACGGCGGAGAACAGTAGCGCCGGTGCGATCAGCGGAAGGCTTACCGAGATCGCAACGCGAAACGGCGACGCGCCCGCCACTCGAGCGGCCTCCTCGACGTCGGACCCGAGGCTCTTCAGCGCCGATGACGCGTAGATGTAGACGTTCGGCACGTGCGTCAGGCCGGCGATGACCGCCATGCCCGTCAGCGAGTACAACCCCCACGGCGCTGCGCCGAACAGGTCGGTCGCCAGGACCGAGTAGAACCCGACGGGACCGGCGGCGACGACGTACCCGAACGACAGCACCATCGGGGACACGAAGCTCGGCACGAGGATCAGCGGTTCGATCCAGCGCTTGCCCGGAAAGTCGGTGCGCTCCATGACGAAGGCGAGCACCGCGCCGAGCGGCACGGCAATCACCGTCATCCCCGCCGCGATCAGCAACGAATTGCGAAGCGCACTCCAGAAGTCCGGATCGGCGAAGACGAACGCGTACGCGGCGACGCCGACGGTCTTGACCGCGTCGAAGAACGGCGCGGACAGCAGGCTCTGGTAGACGATCAGCGACAGCGGCGCCAGCACCGCCGCCGCCGTCAGCAGGATCGTCAGCGCCCGCGGAAGTTCCGTCGTCCAGCCGGCAGGCGGGCGCGGCGCGACCCCCGTCGCCGGCGGGTCAACGAACGTAACCATCGAACCCCCGCTGCATCGGGTTGAACGAAGGGCGTTTGCAACGCGCCCTTTCAGCGTCGAAGCGGCGTTATTTCGCGCCGAGCGCGGCCTTCCAGTCGGCGATGAAGGCGAGCCGCTTCTTCGGCTCCAGATACGAGACGATCTCGCCGCTCACCGGAATGGGCTTCACGTTGTTGCCGAGCATCTTGTTGAGCGACGCGGCCGTGTACTCGGCGTCGACGTCCGTGCGGATCGCGAACAGCTCGACATCGCTGCCGATAAGCTTCTGGCCGCGCGCCGACAGGATGTAGTCGGTCCAGACCTTCGCCGCGTTCGGATTCTTCGCCTGCTTGCCGATGAACATCACGCGCGACAGCACGAGCGTGTAGTCCTTGGGCAGCACGACGCCGAGGTTCGGATCCTTCTTGGCGCGCACGAGCGCGTACGAGCCGAGGACGTTATAGCCGAGCAGGTGCTCGCCCGACGACACCTTTTCCAGCATGTTCCCGGTGCTCGAGTAAACGCGATAGCTCGTGGCGCCGAACTCGCGCTCGAGGTCCTTCATGCCCGGATAGTATTTCGTGTCCTGCACGACGAACATGAAACCGACGCCGCTTTTCTCGATGTCGTAGGTCGTGACCTTGCCCTTGAACTTCTCGGTCTTCGTTTCGAGGAGCTTCACGAACGCGGTGTGGTCCTGCGGAATCTCGTCGCCCGTCACCAGCCGCTTGTTGTAGATGAACACCGCCGGCTCGTACGTCGTTCCGTACGCCATGTTCTTGTAGACCGCCCACGACGGAAGCTTTGGCGCCTCGGGTGACGCATAGGCCATCGCCTGACCGTCGTCGACGAGCTTCACCTGCAGGTCCATCGCCGAGCTCCACATCACGTCGGCGGAGCCTTGCCCCGACGCCGATTCGGCGATGAAGCGGTTGTACATCTCCGTCGAGTTCATGTCGTTGTACTCGACCTTGATGTCCGGATAGAGCGCGTTGAAATCCTTGATCAGCGGTTGCGCGGCCTTCGTGTCGAGCGCGCTGTACACGACGACCTTGCCTTCTTTCCTGGCCGCGGCGATCGTCTGCGCGTAATCGGCCGGATAACCGGCGGGAACACTCTGCGCGAGTACCGGCGCGGTGATCGTGACGAGCGCGGCAATGGCAATACGTAGCAGCATGAACTCCTCCAGAAGGGGCGGATGAAGCCGGACCTGGCTGGCCCGTGCTCCTCGACCGTGAAATCGGGGTTGGGACCTCGCATTCTACGAGGAAACGAGCATGTCGCCCGTCGCCTCGGCCGAGGCGGGCGCCAGCGCCCCGCCTGCCCCCAACCGGACCGGCGAACACGCCGTTCGTTGGTGGCAGGGGACGGTCCGGCTGCCGGCTGCGCGTCGAACCGCACCTCGACCTCCGTGACCATGTTGCAGCCCAGGTTGTACATCAGGTTGATGTTGTCGGGGTCGATCCGGCCTACGCGCGGGCGTGGGCGCTCCTGGCGCCGACGCAATTTAACAAGCGCCTCGTCGTCACCGTGAGCTTGCGCTGGACCGTCGGCCGTCAGCGCGCGGGCGGCACGATTCGCCGCAGCGCTTCGAAGAACAGCGTGGACTGGAGCCGCTCGCCGTTGATCTCGTCGGCGACGCGCGCCGCCACCGCGCCGTCGACCGGGCGCAGCGGCAGACCGGTCGAGCGCGCGATCGCCTCGACCATGCAGGCGCGCTCGAGGCTGTACAGGTCGTCGTACGTGTAGTCCATTCGCGGGCCGCAGACGACGACGCCGTGATTGCCGAGGAACGCGACGTCGGCCGTGCCCATCGCGCGGGCGATCCGCTCCCCTTCAGCATGGTCGAGCGCCAGTCCGTTGTAGTGCCCGTCGACGGCTACCCGGCCGTGAAAGCGCATCGCGTTCTGCGACAGCGTCGTGTCCGGGCCCCCGGCGCCCGTGAGCGTAAGCGCAGTCGCGTAGGGCATGTGCGTATGAAGCACACACGCCTTGCCCGCGATGCGGTGCACCGCCGCGTGGATGAACATCGCCGTCGGCTCCACGGGATGCAGACCGGCGAGCACGTCGCCGCGACTGTCAATCATCGCGATGTCGTCGTCGCCGATTTCGCTCCAATGGAAGCCGCGCGGATTGATGAGGAAGCGGTCGCTGCCATCCGGCAGGGTCACGCTGAAATGGTTGCATACGCCTTCGCCGAAGCCGTGATGGGCGGCAGCGCGCAGTGCGAGCGCGAGGTCGGCTCGCAGCGCGCGCACGTCGTCGCGTGCATAGTCGGCCGCGTGCTTCGGTGCTGCGTTGGACAGGATGGTGGCGATCAAAGCCTCCGCTGGGTCAGTGGCAACCGGTATTGTAGGACGGGCCCGGGCGTCAACGGGCATCGGCGCGGCGGCCGTCGGCCGCGAACCGCGCCCGGGGTCGCGGGCGAGGGTCGAAGTATCATGGCGCCATGGTGGAGCGCAGCGCAGCCTGTTGCGGGTGTCCGATCGCGACGCGACGGGGGCACCGCGCGTTGGAGAAGCGACTGCAGGAGGAGTGGTACCGACCGCAGTCCCGCCAAGCGCATGACTGAAACGGCGTGGCGCGCGTGGGTTGGCCGCACCGAGTCCCGGACGGACGTCGTTTCGCCCACGCCGGTTGCGGCGCTGGCGGCAACCCTCGACCGCGACGATCCGCCGCCGGCTGCCGGCGACGCGCTGCCGCCGCTTTGGCACTGGCTGTATTTCCTGCCGCTGCACCGCCAGTCGTCGCTCGGACCGGACGGTCATGCGCAACGCGGCGGGTTTCTGCCACCGGTTCCGCTGCCGCGGCGGATGTGGGCGGGAAGCCGCTTGCAGTTTCTCGAACCCATTCGCATCAGCGACCGCATCGAGCGCGAGTCGACGATCGACGACGTGACGACGAAGCAAGGACGCTCCGGCACGCTGGTGTTCGTGCGCGTGCGCCACGCGATCGAGGGTCCGCGCGGACCGTGCGTGCGCGAGGAGCACGACATCGTGTTCCGCGAGCATCCGCGCGACGACGCGCGCGCGGCCGCGCCGGCGCAATCGCCCACCGACGCCGAATGGCAGCGGACGATCACGCCTGACGACGTGCTGCTGTTCCGCTATTCGGCGCTGACGTTCAACGGACATCGCATCCATTACGACCGCCGCTACGTTACTGCAGTCGAGGGTTATCCCGGTCTCGTCGTCCACGGCCCATTGATCGCGACACTGCTGCTCGAGCTCGTTCACCGGGAGCGGCCGCAGGCGGTGGTATCGGGATTTTCGTTCCGCGCGGTGAGTCCGCTGTTCGACATTGCGTCTTTTACGGTGAACGGCCGGCGCGCTCTCGATGGCCGCTCGGCGCATTTATGGGCATCGCGCGCGGACGGAGCGCTCGCGATGGACGCCACCGTGACGTTCGGCTGACGGCGATGGCGACCCCGGCCGCCAGGGCTTCGGACGCGTACCAGGACTTGCGCGACGCGATCCGCGAGCTATGCGCGCAGTTTCCCGATGCGTATTTTCGTGACGTCGACGCGCGACACGCGTATCCCGAGGCGTTCGTCGACGCGCTGATGGGTGCCGGGTGGCTTGCCGCCATGATTCCCGAGGCCTACGGCGGGTCGGGGCTCGGTCTGACCGCCGCGTCGGTGATCATGGAGGAAATCAACCACAGCGGCGGCAATGCAGGTGCCGTCCACGGCCAGATGTACAACATGGGCACGCTGCTGCGCAGCGGCAGCGACGCGCAGAAGCAGAAGTATCTGCCGGCGATCGCTGCCGGAAAGCTGCGCATCCAGTCGATGGCGGTGACCGAACCGACGACGGGCAGCGACACGACGAAGATCAAGACCGTCGCCGTGAAGAAGGGCGATCGCTACGTCGTCAACGGGCAGAAGGTCTGGATCTCGCGCGTCCAGCACTCCGACCTGATGATCCTGCTGGCGCGAACGACGCCGCTCGCCGACGTGCAGCGAAAGTCGGACGGCATGTCGGTTTTCATCGTCGACTTGCGTGATGCGATCGGCCACGGCCTCACGGTGCAGCCGATCGCGAACCTCGTCAATCACGAGACGAACGAGCTCTTCTTCGACAACCTCGAGATCCCCGTCGAGAACCTGATCGGGGAGGAGGGCCGCGGCTTTCGCTACATCCTCGACGGCCTCAACGCCGAGCGCACGCTGATCGCGGCGGAATGCATCGGCGACGGCTACTGGTTCGTCGAGCGCGCCGTCGCGTACGCCAACCAGCGCGTCGTCTTCGACCGGCCGATCGGCAGGAACCAGGGCGTCCAGTTTCCGATCGCCGATGCGTACATCGAGATCGAGGCCGCGAACCTGATGCGGTTCCGCGCGGCGGAACTGTTCGACGCGGGGCAGCCGTGCGGCGCGCAGGCGAACATGGCCAAGTATCTCGCCGCGAAGGCGTCGTGGGAGGCCGCGAACGTATGCATGCAGACGCACGGCGGATTCGGCTTCGCGAACGAATACGACATCGAGCGCAAGTTTCGCGAGACGCGGCTCTACCAGGTGGCGCCGATCTCGACGAACCT
>JBDTNI010000132.1:0-6206 GCA_039933815.1 Betaproteobacteria bacterium | reverse complement strand
GCTGGCGGGGTCGGATGCCAAGCCCGCGCTCATCGCCAGCGCGACGCGCGACGAGCATTTCCTCACGGTGAAGGCGGTCGGCAATGCAGCCCCCGGCAGCGGCCGCGTGTTCGAGCTGTGGGCGCTGCCGCAGGGCGGTTCGCCGAAATCGCTGGGCGTGATACCGGCCGGTGCGCTGGTGCGCGTACCGTTGTCAGCGCCCGCCGCGGAGTCACTGACGGGTATTCCGGCGCTCGCAGTCAGCCTCGAGCCGCCGGGCGGTTCGCCCACCGGCCAACCCACCGGCCCCGTCGTCTACTCCGGATCGATCGAGCGGATGTACTAGGTCCTGTTCACACTATGAACGGGCCCTAATCGATCAGCCGCGGCGCTTGAGCGCGAAGTCGCCGGCGCGATCTTCGATTTCCCACCCGGCTGCGTGCAGCGCCGCCCGCAGCCGGTCCGCCTCCGCCCATTGCTTCGAGCGACGCGCATCGGCGCGCGCCTGCGCGAGCGAAGCGATGTCGTCCGGCACCGCCTCGCGCGCCGGCACCCAGCCTGCCCAGCCAAGTCCGAAGACTTCATCGAAGCCCGCCAGCGTCGCGCGCTTGACGGCGCCCGGCAGCGTGCCCCGAAGGACGTCCCAGGCCAGCGCAAGCGCACGCGGCGTGTTGAGGTCGTCGTTGACGTGCGTTACGAACTGGGCGAGCGCCGCCGCGTCGGGCTCGACGCTTCGATCGGCGGGCAGCGCGTAATAGGCCGCGCGGCTCCGCGCAAGCCCGGTAGCGGCCGCATCGAGCGCGTCCCAGGTGAAGTTCAGCTGCGTACGGTAATGCCCCGTCAGGCACAGGTAACGGAACGCCAGCGGATCGTAGCCACGTTCGACGAGCGCCGCCACGCGGAGGAACTCGCCGGCCGACTTCGACATCTTCGCGTCGTTGTGCACCAGGAAGTAGCCGTGCATCCAGAAGTTGGCGAGGCGCGTGCCGACGCGTGCTTCGGTCTGCGCGATCTCGTTCGTGTGGTGGACCGGGATGTGATCCTCACCGCCACAATGGATGTCGAAGTAGTCGCCGAGGTACTGCTGCGCCATCGCCGAGCACTCGATATGCCAACCCGGAAAGCCGCGTCCCCACGGACTTTCCCATTCCATCTGGCGCGTGCTGTGCGGCGGCGACGTTTTCCACAACGCGAAATCGGTCGGATGCCGCTTGTCGCCGATATCGACGCGCCGGCCCGCGTCGAGCCCTTCGCGGTGAAGCCGCGCGAGGTAGCCGTAGTCGGCCTGGCGGCTAGTGTCGAAGTAGACGCCGTCCGGCGTGCCGTACGTGTATCCGCGCCGCTCGAGATCCTCGATGAACGCGATCTGCTGCGGAATATGGGCCGTGGCGCGCGGCAATTCGTCCGGCGGGTCGATGTTGAGCAACGCGACGTCGTCGAGGAACGCTCGCGTATACAGCGCGGCGATGTCCCACGCGCTCTGGCCCGTACGACGCGCGCCCTTCTCCATCTTGTCTTCGCCGGTGTCCGCGTCCGACGTCAGGTGCCCGACGTCGGTGATGTTCATCACATGGCGAACCCGGTAGCCGTTCCGGCGCAGCACGCGCTTCAGCGTGTCCTCGAACAGGAACGTCCGGTAGTTGCCGATGTGCTGGAAATCGTAGACGGTGGGCCCGCACGTGTACACGCCGACCGGCGCGCCCGGAACGAGCGGCGCGAATTCGCGCAGGCTGCGCGAGTAGTTGTCGTACAGGCGGAGCGGCTTCGCCGCGTCGATGCTCACAGCGGTCGAGCCATGATGAAGTCCTCCATGACGAATCCGCCCCCGATCGGAAAATCGCCCCGGCCGGTGATTGCGAAGCCTTCCCGCTCGTAGAAAGCGATGGCTTGCGCGTTGCGGCGATTGACGTTGAGCATCAGCACCGCGTCCCCGGCACGACGCGCCTGCGCGGCAACGTGCGCCACGAGCGCGCGTCCGGTGCCGCGTCGATGCCGTTCCGGCAGCACGTACAGCTTGTCGAGCCTGGTCGTCGTCGGACCGCTGCGACACCACGCCGCGAATCCCTCCGGGCGGTTGCCGCGCTCGGCGATTGCGAGGCCCGCGCCGTGCTCGGTGACGAACCGTTGCAACGCGGGCTCGGAGTACATGCGCAAAAGCATGTACTCGGTCTGCTCGGCGCCAATGAGCGGAGGATAGTGGATGCGCCATATCCGTTGCGCCAGGTGCTGCACATCGGATACCCGATCGGGTCCCGCGGCGACGATGCTGCAGGTTTCCATCCGCATTGCGAAAGCCTTGATCAGCCGCTGACTGTAGCACGCGCACCGGCGGCGGTAGCAACGGGCGCGCTGCTCGCGCGGGGCCGAGCGGGCGTCGAGTGTCCTGTCTGCCGCACGGTAGAATGCAGACCTCCGGCGTGCGCCTGCCCGTTCCGGCCGGACCATCCGGCCGCTCCCAGCACTGTTGACTGCCGCATTCTCCCGTCGTGCGTGGATCCTGCTGGCCGTCGCCATGGCGATCGTCTGGTTCGCCAACCTCGACGTCCGCAAGCTGCAGCATCCCGACGAGGGGCGTTATGCGGAAATTGCGCGCGAGATGGTCGTGTCCGGCGACTGGGTCACGCCGCGGCTCAACGGACTCAAGTACTTCGAGAAGCCTCCGCTCCAGTACTGGCTGACCGCCGCCGGCTTCGAGGCATTCGGCATCGAAGAATGGACGGCGCGGCTGCCCGGCGCGCTCGCGGGCCTGTTGACGATCGCCTTCGTCGGCTACGCGGCATCGATGCTCGCCTCGGCGACAACGGGGGCGTACGCCGCCCTCGCGCTGGCGGGCATGGTGTGGCCGTTCGGCATCGCGCATGTGGTGACGCTCGACGCGTTGCTGACGTTCTGGCTGACGGGCGCGTTGTGCGCGTTCCTGCTGGCACAGCATTGGCGAGCTTTTCCGAAACAACAGCAGCGGTGGATGCTGCTGGCGTGGGCGGCGACCGCGGGCGGCGTGCTGACGAAGGGACTCGTCGCGCTCGTGATCCCGTCCGCGACGCTGGTGATTCACGCGCTGCTCACCCGCGACCTCGCGCCCTGGCGCCAACTGCATCCGGTAAAGGGTATCGCCGTCCTCATGCTGCTGGCTGCACCCTGGTTCGTGCTGGTGTCGTCGCGCAATCCGGAATTCGCGCGGTTTTTTTTCATCCACGAGCATTTCCAGCGCTTCCTCACCACAGAGCACCGCCGCACCGGCGCCTGGTGGTACTTCCTGCCGATGGTCGCCGCCGGGCTGCTGCCCTGGACCGGGGTGTTCGTGTGGCGCGTCCGGGTCGCCTGGAAGGCGCCCGCCGATGGGCCATTCGCATGGGTAAAGTTCTGTTTGATCTGGTGCGCGTTCGTGCTCGTCTTCTTCAGCCTGTCGGGGTCGAAGCTGCCGTCGTACATCCTGCCCATCTTCCCGGCCGCGGCGCTCGTGCTCGGGAGGGAGCTCGAGCGTATCCCGCAACGCACGTTGATGAACTTTGCTGCGCTGGCGGTCGTATTGACGGCAGTGCTGTGGCTCGCGAGCGTCGCCGCGTGGCCGCGCGTCGCCGACTCATTCAGCGACGACCGGACGCCGCGCGCGCTGCTCGATGCGCTCGGCCGCTGGGTGGCGATCGCGCTGGGCATCGCGACGATCGGATACGCTGCCGGGTTCGCCGCATTCCGGCGTGGCAAGACGCGCGGCAGGACGGTCGGCATCGCGGCGTTCTCGCTGGCGACAATGGCGATGATGCAGGTGGCCTACTTCGGATCGGACGTTTTCCGCGCGACGCGCTCGGCCGCGGACCTGGTGGCGACGCTCGAGCGCGCGTCCGACCCGCCGTACGACCCGCGCGCGCCGTTTTTCCAGGTCCGGATGTACGATCAGACACTACCGTTCTACCTGCGCCGCACGACGACGCTCGTCGCGTATCGCGACGAAATGGCGCTGGGGCTCGATGCCGAACCACAACTCGGTATCGCCGCCGAGCAAGCGTGGGTGGAACAATGGCGAGCGCTGCCCCAAGGGTATGCACTGATGGCGCCGGAAACGCTGCGGGCGTACGCTGCGGCGGGCGTGCCGATGCGCGTCGTCGCGACGGATACGCGGCGCGTACTCGTCGCCCGACGCTGAACCCGGTTGAACGATGCGACCCGACCTTACCGGCCTGCCTCCCCGATGACCCAGCCCGCACTGCTGTTCCTGCTGACCGGCGTGCTGCTGAACGCCGCGGCGCAGCTGCTGCTGAAGGGCGGCACGAACCGGCTCGGCGTCATCACGATCACCACCGCCAACTGGCTGTCGACGCTGACCCGCATGGCGTCCGAGGGTTACTTCATCGCCGGTCTCGCCCTGTACGGGATCAGCGTGGTCGTCTGGATCCTCGGCCTGTCCCGCGTGCCCGTGTCGATCGCCTATCCGCTGTTGTCGCTGGGCTACGTCGTCAACGCGATCGCTGCGCATTACCTGCTCGGCGAGGCGCTGACGGCGCAGCGGTGGCTCGGTATCGGTTTCATCATCGCCGGCGTGTACCTCGTCGCAAGGAGCGGCTGATGGCGGCGCCGATCAAGTTTGCAAGTCCGCTGATCGACGAGGCGACGATCGCCGCGGTGGGGGACGTGCTGCGGTCGGCACACATCACGAGCGGGCCATTCGTCCAGCGGTTCGAGGCGGCGCTGTCGTCGTTCTGCGAGGGCCGCCCGGTTCGCGTGGTGACGTCGGCGACCGCCGCCGTCGACATCGCGTTGCAGCTTTGCGGCATCGGGCCCGGTGACGAGGTCATCACATGCGGCCAGAGCTTCTTCACCGTCCTCAACATGATCGTCAAGCAGGGCGCGACGCCGGTGTTCGTCGACTGCGATCTTTCGACGCGCAACATCGAGCTCGGTCGCGTCGCGGCCCGCATCGGCCCGCGCACGCGCGCGATCGTGCCGACGCACTGGCCCGGCTCGCTCGTGGACCTGGACGCGCTGTACACCCTCGCGGATCACTACGGGTTGCGGGTGATCGAGGACGCGGCGCTCGTCGTGGGCTCGCGCTTCGAAGGCCGGCCGGTCGGCGCGGTCGGCGACCTCGTCACGTTCAGCTTCCATCCGAACAAGAACATGACGTCGATCGAAGGCGGCGCGATCGTCTGCAACGACGCCGACGAGGCGAAGCGCATCGACGCGCTTCGGTTCCACGGCATCGAGCGGCGTGCGGACGGCACGCGCGACGTCGCGTTCCCGGGCGGAAAGTTCAACCTTCCGGACGTCAATGCGTGCATCGGCCTCGCGCAGCTCGAGCGACTGCCGGCGTTTCTCGCGCAGCGGCGCAGGCTGGTCGACCGCTACTTCGAGCGATTTTTCACGGATCCTTCGTGCGTTCTGCCGCCGCCGCCACGCGACGGCGATGGCCAGTCCTGGAACATGTTCTGCATACTTCTGCCGCTGGACCGGATCACGATCGATCGCCCGACGTTCCGCGACGCGCTGGCGGCACGCGGCATCGCGACCGGCATCTCCTACGAGGCGCTGCATCTGTCGACGCTCGGACGGCGCTTCGGCTACCATCGCGGCGACCTTCCGAACACCGAGCGGATTGCCGATTGCACCGTGACGCTTCCATTGCACGCCGCCATGACGACCGAAGACGTCGACCGCGTCTGCGCGGCCTGCGCCGATGTGCTGTCGGGCGCGTCCCGGCCGACGGCGCCGTCCTGATGCCGGTGAGCGCGCGATGACCGCGCCGCGGCTTTCGGTCGTCATTCCCGTCTACAACGAGGCCGCCGGCCTGCCTGCGCTCTTCGCGCGCCTCTACCCCGCCCTCGATGCGCTGAACGTCGGGTACGAAGTGATCTTCGTCAACGACGGCAGCCGCGACACGTCCGCCGCGATGCTCAAAGACCAGTTCGCGGCGCGCCCCGACGTCACGCGCGTCGTGTTCTTCAACGCGAACTACGGCCAGCATCTCGCGATCCTTGCGGGATTCGAGCGCGTGCGCGGCGAACGGATCGTCACGCTCGACGCGGACCTGCAGAACCCGCCCGAGGAAATCGGCAAGCTGCTGGACGCGATGGACGACGGCGCCGATTACGTCGGCGGCGTTCGGAAGACGCGGGAGGATTCGTGGTGGCGCCGCACGGCATCGAGGCTGATGAACCGGTTGCGCGAGCGGATCACGCGCATCCGGATGACCGACCAGGGCTGCATGCTGCGCGCGTACAGCCGCGACATCG
>JBDTNI010000131.1:0-6215 GCA_039933815.1 Betaproteobacteria bacterium | reverse complement strand
CGCCGGCGGTGGACACGCGTGCGCCGGCCGGCGTCCACGCCGTGCGCGACATCCGGTGCGCGGCACTCGCGGCAACGTCGTGGCGCGACACGACGGGCAGCGCGCCGTCGCGATGCAGGCGCACGTCGCGGGCCAGGTGGCGCCCGTACACATTCGGCGTGATGCCCGCGGCGCCGTTGCCCAGCGCTTCGGACTCCGCGGCGAGCAGGCGCCGACGCTCGGCGATGCCGCCGGCGCGTCCGTTAAAACGGGGTCGCGGCGCCGCGCCGAACGCGGCGAAATCGACCGGCGACGGCGTGGTGATGCCGGCGTCGAGCACGACGCGCCACGGCTTGCCGCGCCGCCGCTGCCACACGGAGAAGAACACGCCGTGCGTCACGTCGGCGGGCTTCGCCGCCAGCGACAGCGTGAACGGCCCCGTCGTATAGCCGAGGTCGAGGCTCCGCGCGATGCCCGCCTGTGCGGGCGACCAGTCGAGCGCGATCGCGTGCGGGTCCGTGTCGGCGGGGCGCCGTCCCCACCGCTCGCGCAATCGATAGGGAGCAGGATCGAATGCGATGCCGTCTTCCGCAAAGGACGTGAGGAACGCTTCGCGGATCCCGCGTTGGCGGCCCATCCGGGCAAATGCAAGTTCGGCGTCGACGAGCGAGCCGAGTGCTTTTTCCTGCGCATCGGCCCCGTGCCCCTGCGCGACGGGTGTCAGCACTGCCCGGCGGCAATGGCCGCACACAGCGCTGCGAAACGCAGCAGATTTGCCCGATCAAGCCACATGTCTGTCCGCCCGCGCATCGTGAGCCTGCGAGGGCTTTAAGTATAATCGACCGTTTTCCGGTGGCTGTTCATGCGTTCGTCCCCGCGTTTCCGCGCGCTTTTGTGCGCAATGGCCGCTGTGCTTTGCGTCAGCGGCGCGCACGCGCCCGCCGCCGTTGCAGCGAAAAAGCCGGTCCGGCCGCCCGCCGTTGCGCCCGTTACGCCGGGCAGTCCCCCGGTCGTCCTGCAGGCGCCGGGTGCACCGGCTGCCCCGTCGGTCGCCGCGGCGTCGTGGGTGCTCGTCGACACGCTGTCGGGCCAGACGCTCGGCGCCGCCAATCCCGATGAGCGGCGCGACCCCGCATCGCTGACCAAGCTGATGACCGCGTACGTGGCGTTCGGCGCGATTCGCGCGAAGGCCATCACGCCGTCGCAGATGGTGCAGGTTTCGCAGCACGCGTGGAAAACCGAGGGCTCGAGGATGTTCATCGAGCCGCGCAAGGCCGTCAGCGTCGACGAGCTGCTGCACGGCATCATCATCCAGTCGGGCAACGATGCGTCGATCGCGGTTGCCGAGCTGATCGGCGGAACCGAAGACGCGTTCGTCGAGAAGATGAACGCGGAAGCCGCACGGCTCAAGCTCGCGGGAACGCACTTCACCAATGCGACGGGCCTGTCCGGCCCGCAGCATTACTCGACCGCCACCGACATGGCGCGGCTCGCGGCGGCGCTGATCCGCGATTTCCCCGAGTTCTACCCGATCTATTCGCAGAAGGAATTCCGCTACAACAACATCACGCAGTCGAATCGCAATCGCCTGCTGTGGACAGATCCGTACGTCGACGGCGTCAAGACCGGCCACACCGACGCGGCCGGGTGGTGCCTCATCGCGTCCGCCAAGCGCGGCGAGCGCCGGCTCGTATCGGTCGTCCTCGGCGCGGCGTCCGATTCGTCGCGCGCGGCGGAGAGCCAGAAACTGCTGAACTGGGGCTTCCAGTCGTTCGACACCGTGGCGCTCTACCAGTCGGGGAAGCCGGTCACGACGCTGCGCGTCTGGAAGGGCACGGCGCACGACGTCAAGGCCGGCTTTGTCGCGGACCGCTACCTGACGTTGCCGAAGGGCAAGGCCGACAAGCTCGCGCTGACGCTGGAATCGAAGGAGCCGCTGATCGCGCCGGTGCTGAACGGCCAGCCGGTGGGTGTGGTCAAGGTGGCGCTGGAAGGCCAGCCGATGACGGAGTTCCCGATGATCGCGCTCGAGGAAGTGCCGCTCGCGAATCTCTTCGGACGCGCCGTCGATACAGTAAAGCTGTGGTTCAACCACTGAGGAACCGATGTCCGACACCCCGCAGATCGTTTACCTGAACGGCGAGTTCGTCGCGCTCGCCGACGCGAAGATTTCGGTGCTCGACCGCGGCTTCATCTACGGCGATGGCGTCTACGAGGTCGTGCCGGTGTACGGACGCGCCCCCTTTCGCCTGCACGAGCACGTGGCACGCCTGCAGCACAGCCTCGACGGCATCCGCCTTCCCAATCCGCACAGCGGCGCCGGCTGGGAGGCGCTGATCGGCGAGCTCGTCGCGCGCCAGCCGTTCGCCGACCAGGCGGTCTATGTGCAGATCACGCGGGGCGTCGCGAAGCGCGACCACGCGTTTCCAGCCGGCGTGACGCCGACGGTGTTCATGATGAGCAATCCGCTCGTCGTGCCGACGCGGGAGCAGGTCGACCGCGGTGTCGCCGTCGTTACCGCCGACGACAACCGGTGGCTGCGCTGCGATCTCAAGACCACCTCTTTGCTCGGCAACGTGCTGATGCGCCAGGTCGCCGTCGATCACGGCGCGGTGGAAACCGTCATGTTCCGCGATGGGCGGCTCACGGAGGCATCCGCGTCCAACGTCCTCGTCGTCGCGGGCGGCGTGATCGTCGCGCCGCCGAAGGACAACCTGATCCTGCCGGGCATCACATACGACGCTACGCTCGAGGTCGCGTCCCGCGCGGGCGTCCGCCTCGAGGTTCGTCCCGTCACGCGCGACGAAGCGATGGCGGCCGACGAAATGTGGCTGTCGTCATCGACGAAGGAGGTGCTGGCAGTGACCACCGTCGACGGCCAGTCGTTCGGCGGCGGAGCGCCGGGGCCCGTCTTCCGCCGCGTGTGGGACGCGTTCCAGCAGGCGAAGGCCGCCGCCGGCGTTCCTGCTTAAGCGGGCAGCGACCCCGCCTCAGCGCGCCGGGTCGTCGCCCCGCTCGAGCGCCGACGTGGTCCCGTAATGTCCATGCTGGAAGACGAGGCCCGGCCCGCGGGCGCGCTCGACCGTGACGATCTCGCCGATGAACAGCACGTGGTCGCCCACCCGCTGGCGCGCGTGATGCCGGCATTCGAACCAGGCGACGCAGCCTTCGACCAGCGGCGCGCCCGACCAGCCGAGCCGGAACGCGACGCTGGCGAAGCGGTCGGCGTGAGGTCGGGAAAAGCGCCGCGCGAGTTCCACCTGTCCCGCGGAAAGCACGTTGACCGCGTACCGTTCGGCCGCTTCGAATGCCGGAAGGCTGGCCGACCGGTGCGACAGACTCCACAGGATCAGCGGCGGATTGAGCGAGACGGAGTTGAACGAGTTGGCGGTGAATCCGGTGTAGCGCTGGTCGGCGCCGCGGGCGCAGACGATGGTGACGCCGGTTGCGAACTGTGCGAGCGCGTCGCGCAGCTGCCGCTCGTCGAAGGTCGCGACCGGGTTTCCCGCCATGCGTTCGTGACCTGCCATGACCCCAATGTAACGCAGTGACCGTGGCGGCCGGGGTGCCCCCGGCATCGGCGCGGGCCG
This sequence comes from Betaproteobacteria bacterium, assembly GCA_039933815.1. Classification (GTDB taxonomy): domain Bacteria; phylum Pseudomonadota; class Gammaproteobacteria; order Burkholderiales; family Casimicrobiaceae; genus VBCG01. Next base: position 2,646 of record JBDTNI010000131.1, on the reverse strand, counting down.
CCCCTTGCAAGCGGCCGCCGCCGCCGGCCCCGGCTCTTGCTAAACTCGTCGCTCGTCGACTGAAGACGTCCGCAACGATGCCGGAAGCCCTCCAGAAACTCATCGCCTCGCGCTACGCGGGCCGCGACCTGCCGGTTGCCGTCGTGCTGCCCGACGGCGCGCGCGTGCCGCTGTCGCCGCAGCCCGAGGTCGATATCATCGCGCGCACGTTCTCGGGACTGAAGGCGCTTGCCACGCCGGCGATGGGCAGGCTCGCGCGTGCCTACGTCAATAACGACGTCGATTTCACCGGCAGCGCGCGCCGGGCGCTCGCGATCGCGGAGTCGATGGTCGGCGACATCGCCCACGGCGGCCACGGCACGCGCGGGTACCTGCTCGGCCTGCTGCACCGGCTGCGCGGCAACCGGTCGAACATCGCGCATCACTACGACGTGTCCAACGCGTTCTACCGGACGTGGCTCGACGCGCGGATGGTCTATTCGTGCGCATATTTCCATCGCTGGGACGATTCGCTGGACGACGCGCAGGCGCAGAAGCTCGACCACATCTGCCGCAAGCTGAGGTTGCAGAAGGACGAGCGATTCCTCGACATCGGCTGCGGGTGGGGTGCGCTGATCTTCTGGGCCGCCGAGCGATACGGCGTGCAGGCACGCGGGATCACGCTCTCGCGCAACCAATACGATCATGTCGTTGCCGAGATCGCCGCGCGCAAGCTGACCGGACGCGTCAGTGTCGAGCTTCGCGACTACGCCGACCTTCCCGACGTCGAGGCTTACGAGAAGATCGCGAGCGTCGGGATGTTCGAGCACGTCGGTCCGCGCAACTACGGCCGTTATTTCGGCAAGATCGCGCGCATCCTCGTGCCGGGCGGATTCGTTCTCAACCACGGCATCACGCACAACGCAATGTCGCAGAAGAGCCTCGGCAGCGGCATGGGCGAGTTCGTCGAGGAATACGTGTTCCCCGGCGGCGAGCTCGGCCACGTGTCGCGCGTCATCGAGGGCCTCGCCGCCGAGGGCCTCGAGCTCGTCGACGGCGAAGCGCTGCGCGAGCATTACGCGCGAACGCTCTGGCACTGGGTGGATCGGCTGGAGTGCAACGCCGACGCGGTCCGCCGCGAGGTCGGCGAGGAGAAATTCCGCGTCTGGCGCATCTACATGGCCGGTTCGGCGCATGCGTTCGACCGCGGCTGGATGTCGCTGTGGCAGCTGCTCGCGGGCAAGCCGCTCGCGGACGGCCGGCTGCCGCATCCGCCCACGCGCGATTACATGTACGGGACCTGAGCGCGTCCCGCCCCCGTGGTCGGGTTGCATACGCGGCCGGATGTCCGCATATTGGTCGGATCGTCGGCCGGAACCACCGTCCTTCGGCCCGGAGCCTTGCCATGACCCAGACTGCACCGACCCCGGTCGCCACCCAGGTGAGCGCACTCGAGTTTCCCTGCGAATTTCCCATCAAGATCATGGGGCGCCGGCAGGATGGATTCGCGCAGGCGATCGCCGAGATCGTCGTGCGACACGCGCCCGATTTCAATGCGGCGGCACTGGAGATGCGAACGTCGAGCGCCGGCAACTACCTGTCGCTGACGGCGACGATCAACGCGATGTCGCGCGAGCAGGTCGACGCGCTGTATCGCGATCTCGTCGCGGATCCGATGGTGGCGATGGTGCTTTGAACGACGTCGCCGTCGTCCGCCGGCTCGGCTGCACCGAGTACGTGCCGACGTGGCGGGCGATGCAGGCGTTCACCGCGGCGCGCGGGCCGTCGACGCCCGACGAGATCTGGCTGACCGAGCACCCGCCCGTCTATACGCTCGGCCTCGCCGGTCGCGCCGTGCACGTGCTGCGGCGCACGGCGATACCCGTGGTCAGTGTCGACCGCGGTGGCCAGGTGACGTACCACGGTCCTGGGCAGCTCGTCGCCTACCTGCTCTGCGACCTGCGCCGCGCGCGCCTCGGTGTCCGCGACACCGTGCGGCGCATCGAGTCCGCGGTGATAACATGGCTTGCGTCGCTGGGCATCGAGGGGCGCGGCAGCGTGCCCGCGCCCGGCATCTACGTGTCGCACCGTGGCGCCGACGCCAAGATCGCCGCGCTCGGCCTGAAGGTGCGCAACGGCTGCACGTATCACGGTGTCGCAGTGAACATCGACATGGACTTGAGCCCCTTCGCCGATATCGATCCCTGCGGATATCCGGGACTCGCCGTCACGGACGTGGCCGCGTTCGGCGTCGGTCGATCGGTTGCCGAGGCCGGCGACGCGCTCGCGCCGCTGCTCGCCGAGCGGGTCGCCGGGACCCGGAGCGCGGCGTGACGACGGACCACGCGCCGCCGGCGGCGCTGGCCAACGCCGCCGGCGTCAAGCACAAGGGCGGTGGCAAGACGTCCCGGATCCCGATCAAGGTCATTGCGGCGGAACGGTTGCGCAAGCCCGAGTGGATCCGCGCGCGCGCGCCGTCGTCGCCTCGCTTCTACGAGATCAAGCGGATCCTTCGCGAGCATCGGCTGCACACCGTGTGCGAGGAGGCGTCGTGCCCGAACATTGGCGAGTGCTTCGGCAACGGCACGGCAACGTTCATGATCATGGGCGATATCTGCACGCGGCGCTGCCCGTTCTGCGACGTCGGCCACGGCCGCCCGCTGCCGC
>JBDTNI010000130.1:0-6226 GCA_039933815.1 Betaproteobacteria bacterium | reverse complement strand
GACGTCGGGCGGCACCTCGCCCGCAATGCTCGACGCGTGCTCGTTGAACACGTGGGCGCGAATTCCGGCCTGATTGAGCCGGTCGGCGACCAGGTACGCGTCGTAGCGCTGGCGCGCGACGTACACGCGCATCATGACGGGCCCGACACGGGTCGCCATTCGCCGAGCGCGACCAGCAACCGCTCGAGTACGCTGACGAGGCCAGCCGCGCGTGACGCGTCGAACGACCGCGGATCGGCTTCGTCGAGGTAGCAGGCTTGCGTCATCTCGAGCTGCAACGCATGCACGCCCTGGTCGGGCGTACCGAAACGCCGCGTGATGTAGCCCCCCTTGAATCGTCCGTTGACCACGTGCGTGAATCCGGCCGCCGCCGCGATCACCTGCGCGGCGAGCAACTCCAGCGCGGCGTCGCAACTCGCGCCGTCGCTGGTGCCGAGATTGAGGTCCGGCAGGCGGCCCGAAAAAAACCGCGGCACTTCGGCGGCGATCGAATGGCCGTCGACGAGCACGGCGTAACCGTGCAGGTCGCGCACGCGCGCGACCTCGCGGGACAGGCACGCGTGGTACGGATCGAAATACGTCGCGCGACGCGCGTCGATTTCCGACGGAACAGGCGCTTCCCCCGTCCGGTAGACCTCGTCGTTGCAGAACGTCCGCGTCGGACAGAGCTCCGTGTTGTCAGCACCCGGATACAGCGCCTTGCCCGAAGGGTCGCGATTGAGGTCCGCGACGTAGCGCGAGTGCGTCGCGACCAGCAGCGTTGCGCCGGCGTCCGGCGCGAAGCGATACAGCTCGTCGACATGCCAGTCGGTGTCGGGAACCTCGATCGCGCGCGGGGTCATCCGCGCGCGGATGGCGTCGGGAACGTGCCGCCCGGCATGCGGCACGCTGACGATCAGCGGCGAGAGCCCGCTCGACAGTCGCCAGAGCAACATGTCAATCGATCTCCCGGATTACGCGCCCGTGGCGGATAACGCCCGCGCACGCCTCGGCACCGATCCGGTACGCGAGTTCCGCCGGCTCGTCGATGTCCCACAGCGCGATGTCGGCGCGCTGCCCCAACGCCAGCGTTCCGCGATCGTCGAGTCCGAGCGCGCGTGCTGCGTGCCGCGTGACCCCGGCGAGCGCTTCGCGCGGCGTCATCCGGAACATCGTGCAGGCCATGTTCATCATCAACGGCAGCGACGTCGCCGGCGACGTTCCCGGGTTGCAGTCCGTCGCCAGTGCGATCGGAACGCGCCGCGCGCGCAACGCATCGATGGGCGGCAGCCGCGTCTCGCGCAGCGCAAAATACGCCCCCGGCAGCAGCACCGCGACGGTTCCCGCGCGCGCCATCGCCGCGACACCGCCTTCGCTTGCATACTCGAGGTGATCGGCCGACAGCGCGTTGAACTGGGCCGCGAGCCGCGCACCGTCACCGTCGGACAGCTGGTCCGCGTGCAGCTTGACCGGCAATCCGGCCGCGCGCGCCGCCTCGAACACCCGCCGCGTCTGCGCGTGCGTGAAACCGATCGTCTCGCAGTAAGCGTCGACTGCGTCGGCCAGTTTTTCAGCGACCGCGGCCGGCATGATGTCGTTGCAGACGTAGTCGATATAGTCATCGTGGCGGCCCGCGAATTCGACGGGTAGCGCATGCGCCGCGAGGAGGGTCGTGCAGACGCCGACGTCCAGCGCAACCCCCAGTGCGCGCGCGACGCGCAGCTGCTTCAGTTCGGTGGCCGTGTCGAGCCCGTAGCCCGACTTGATCTCGACGGTCGTCGTGCCGTGGTTGCACATCGACAACAGGCGCGGTGCGCTTGCGTCGGCGAGCTCGGTTTCGCTGGCGGCGCGCGTCGCGCGCACCGTGGCGTTGATGCCGCCGCCTGCCGCGGAGATCTCCGCGTACGTGTGACCTTCCAGACGCTTCTCGAATTCGCGTGCGCGGTTGCCAGCGTGCACGACGTGCGTGTGACAGTCGATAAGTCCCGGCGTCGCCCAGCATCCGCGCGCATCGATGACGCGGTTCGCGGTCCAGTCTTCGGGAAGATTGGCCTCCGCACCGAGCGATGCGATACGACCGTCCCGGATGCCCACAGCGCTGTCCGTCAGGACACCATACCCGTCGTCGTCGCGCATCGTCGCCAACCGCGCGCCGCGCAGCAGGATGTCGAACGTCGCGCTCATTGCGGATCCCCGGCGCGGGCGATCGACGCCGGCCGCGCGCCGGCGCGCGCCCTGGCCGCGCCTCCGCTCGCGTCGATGCGCGCGATCGCTGCGCGGAAGCGCCGATAGACGTCGGACTCGTGCGCGTGCCGCCCCTCGCGCACAATCCACTGGCCCGCACTCATCAGGTCGCGCACCGGACGGCGGCACGGTCCGAAGATCGCGGCGTCGAGCACGTGATCGACCGGCTGGTCGGCGAGTGCCGGATCCTCGCTGTCGAGGACGATAAGGTCGGCGCGCATACCGGCCGCAATGCGGCCGACCGGCTGGCCCACCGCCTGCGCGCCACCGCGCGCGGCCGCGCGCCACAGCCGCTGGCCGACGGGCACACGCGTGTCATCGACAAGCACGTTGCGCCGCCGCGCGCGCAGCCGCTGAGACCACTCGAGCTGGCGCACCTCGGCGAACGGGTCGATCAGCGTGTTCGAGTCGGTGCCGATCCCGAACCGGCCGCCGGCGCGCAGGTACGACTCGGCCTCGAAGATGCCGTCGCCCAGGTCCGCCTCGGTCGACGGTTCGAGCCCGGCGACGGCGCCCGTCGCCGCGAGTGCAGTCACCTCTCGGTCGTCCATATGCGTCGCGTGGACGAGGCACCAGCGCGCATCGATGCCAACGTGCGCGAGCAGCCATTCGACCGGGCGCATGCCGCTCCACGCGAGGCAATCGACGACTTCCTTCGTCTGCTCGGCCGCGTGAATGTGGATCGGGGCACCGGCAGGCGCGGCCTCGACGATCGCGGCCAGTTCGTCCGGCGTGACCGCACGCAGGCTGTGCGGCGCCACGCCCAGCGCGAAGCGATCCGCACGCGCCCGTTCCGCGAGCACGTCGAGCAACACGCCGAACGTGGACGGATCGTGGATGAAGCGTCGCTGCAGCGGCGCCGGCGGCAGGCCGCCGAAGTTGCCGTGCGCGTAGAAGACCGGCAGCAGCGTCAGACCGATACCCGCAACGCCCGCGGCCGACACGATCCGCCACGCGAGCTCCGCCGGGTCCGCGTACGGCCGGCCGCGCGGGTCGTGGTGAACATAATGGAATTCGGCGACCGACGCGTACCCGGCCTTCGCCATTTCGACGTACGCCTGCGCAGCGATCGCCTCGAACGCGTCGGCATCGAGTGTGTCGACCGCGCCGTACATCGCCTGCCGCCACGTCCAGAACGTATCGTCGCGATCGGGGGACGGAAAGCCCGTCCTGCCGGCGATCGCGCGCTGGAACGCGTGCGAATGGAGGTTGGGCATCGCGGGCACGACCGGCCCCGCCGCGCGCTCGGTGGCCGGCGTCAGCGCGGGCGCTTCGACGCGCTCGATCATCCCGTCACTGCCGATGACCACCGCCACATCCGGCGTCCAGCCGTCGTCGAGCAGCGCGGCGCGCGCGTGAAGGACGTTCATCGATTGCGCGGCGTGGCCAGTCGGGCAGTGGGTGGCATGTTTCAGTCCGTAGGCGAGGGGCGATTGTAAACCCGTGCCTCGATCATCCCGGAACGGTTACGCGGGGCGCGGCGGGCCGGCGTCGCGGCGCCCCGCATGTCGCATAATGCGATTTTCAACATTTCACGAGGTGTTTCGCATGCGCTCGATCGTTGCTGTGATGGTCGGACTCGCGCTCGGCGCGGTGGCCCTGTCGGCGTCGTCCCAGACCAAGGTGGCCGTGGGATTGTCCGGGTGGACGGGCTTCGCGCCGCTGACGCTCGCGAAGGAGGCGGGGATCTTCAAGCAGCACGGTCTCGACGTGGACCTCAGGAAGATCCCGCAAAAGGATCGCCACCTCGCGATCGCGTCGGGCGACATCCAATGCGCCGCCACGACCGTCGAGACGTGGGTGGTCTGGAATGCGAACGGCGTGGCGACCCGGCAGATCTTCCAGATGGACAAGAGTTACGGCGCCGATGGCATGGCCGTGCGCAACGACGTGAGCAGGATCGCCGACCTCAAGGGCAAGACCGTGGCGGCGTCGTCGCCCGGCACCGCGCCGTATTTCACGCTCGCCTGGTTCCTGAAGAAGAACGGGCTGTCGGTGAAGGACGTCACGGTCGTCAACCTCGAGCCTGGCCCCGCGGCGCAGGCGTTCGTTGCCGGACAGAACGACGCGGCGATGACGTACGAACCCTACCTGTCGACCGTGCGCAATGCACCGCAGGCGGGGAAGATCATCGCGACGACGCTCGACTATCCGATGATCATGGACACGTTCGGATGCACGCCCAAGTTCCTGTCCGAGAATCCCAAGGCGGCCAAGGCGCTGGCGGACAGCTACTTCGACGCGGTGGCGATGATCCGGAAGGACCCGACGAAGAGCTACGAGATCATGGGCGCCGACGTCAAGCAGAGTGGCGAACAGTTCGGCGCGTCGGCCAAGTACCTGCGCTGGCAGGACAAGGCGGCGAACCAGAAATTCTTCAACGGCGAACTGCAGCAGTTCAGCAAGGAGGCAGCCGATCTCCTGCTGGAAATCGGGAGCATCAAGTCGGTGCCGCCGATGAATTCGCTCTACGACACGCAGTTCATCCAGTAGCGCGGGTTCCGCGCGCGTGCGTCAAGGTGTCCGCGCGAATACGCTGAAGCCGTTCGTCGTCGACCGTGCCGCCAGCGGTTCGACGACCGCGCGATGAGGCCGCTTGTACCCGTCGGCACCGTTCGCAAGGTAGCGCTCGGGGTTGCGTTCTTCGTGCTGTTCGTACTCGCGTGGAGCGTCGCGACATTTGGCGGATTCGTGTCGAGGACGTTCCTCGCCGACCCGCTGACGATGCTGAACGAAGGCTGGACGCTGTTCGCGAAGTTCGGCTTCGCGAAGGACGTGGGCATCACGATCTGGCGCGTATTCGGCGGTTTCATGTTCGCCGCGGCGCTCGGCGTGCCGCTCGGGCTGGCGATGGGCGCGTACAAGCCCGTGGAGGCGTTCTTCGAGCCGTTCGTTTCGTTCGCGCGATACCTGCCCGCGTCCGCGTTCATCCCGCTCCTGATCCTCTGGGCCGGCATCGGCGAGATGCAGAAACTGCTCGTGATCTTCATCGGCTCGTTCTTCCAGCTCGTGCTGATGGTGGCCGTCACCGTGGGCGCGACGCGGCGCGACCTCGTCGAGGCCGCCTATACGCTGGGTGCGAACGCCGGCGGCATCGTCCGGCGCGTGCTCTTGCCGAGCGCGGCACCCGCGATCGCCGAGACGCTGCGACTGGTACTGGGATGGGCGTGGACGTACGTGATCGTCGCCGAACTGATCGGCGCGTCGTCCGGCATCGGTCACATGATCACCGACAGCCAGGCGTTGCTCAACACGGGCCAGATTATCTTCGGCATCATCCTGATCGGCGTTATCGGGCTCGTCTCGGATCTCGCGTTCAAGCGCGCTAACCGCGCCTTGTTTCCCTGGAACGCGTGACGATCGCGCGGCGACCGCGTCGCGTCCGCGAACACGCATGAGCGCGCTGTCGATCCTGGAGGTCTCGCGGACATTTGCCGGCGTTCGCGGCGGCGCGGCCACCGTCGCGCTCCTGCCGACGTCGCTGTCGGTGGCCGACAACGACTTCATCACGATTCTCGGTCCGTCGGGGTGCGGCAAGAGCACGCTGCTGCGCATCGTCGCCGGCCTCGATACGCCGACGTCCGGCGGCGTCGAGCTCGACGGCCGCGCGATCACCGGTCCCGGTCCTGATCGCGGGATGGTCTTCCAGAGCTATACGCTGTTCCCGTGGCTCACGGTGAACGAGAACATCCGTTTCGGCCTCCGTGAAAAATCGGTGCCCGAGTCGCGGCAGGCCGAGATCGCCGCGCATTTCGTCGACAAGGTCGGCCTCGCGGGCTTCGAGCACCACTATCCGAAAATGCTGTCCGGCGGCATGCAGCAGCGCACGGCGATCGCCCGCGCGCTCGCCAACGAACCGCAGATCCTGCTGCTCGACGAGCCATTTGGCGCACTCGACAACCAGACGCGCGCGCTGATGCAGGAACTGCTGCTGTCGATCTGGGAGACCGAGCGCAAGACAGTGCTGTTCGTGACGCACGACATCGAGGAAGCGATCTTCATG
>JBDTNI010000129.1:0-6233 GCA_039933815.1 Betaproteobacteria bacterium | reverse complement strand
CCAGTCGGGGAAGAGATCGAGCTCGCGCCGCAGCAGCGTGTCGTCGTACGCGGGCAGCACGCCGGCGCTCGACGCGCGCTGCCAGCGGACGAGCGCGTCGAGCGCGTCGCCGTACAGTCCGGGTGCGGTGGCGGGCGTCAGCGCGGCCGCATAGGTGGTCGTGCCGAGATCGGTGAGCAGCAGGTAGCCACGCTCGAGGTCTTGCGCGAGCACGATCGGCGCGTGCACGCCTGCGTCGGCGAGCAGGGCCGCGACCCGGATGAACGGTGCGCAATCCTCGTTCGCGGGCGGCGCGTCCATCACGATCAGCGACGGCGCCCCCGGCGCAGCGTCCCACGGCTCGGCGAGCGTCGCGCGGAAATAGCGTCTGAAGCTCGCGTCGGCCGACGCCGGCGCGAGCGAGAACGCGGGGATGCGAACGGTGTCGCGCAACCATCCGTGGATGGCGTCGGCGCGTGCGTCTGCAGGAGCGATGATCGCGTTCCGAGTGGGTTGGAGATCCGGGGGCGATCGGGAGGCGCAGCGGGCATTTCGCGCGAGCGGCCGGCGTGCCGTGCCGCGCGCCGCGCCGCGCGCTACCGGGCTAGAATGCGGTAATTTTAGCAAACCGCATCGCAGTCCTCTCCTTTCGATGAAGCCACCCGTCGGCCCGTGCGTCGTAGGGGCCGCCCTGTACGGCCTGCTGTGCGCATCCTGGGCTTCTGCAGATGCGCTCACGCTGAAGCAGTCGCGCGAGATCGACGTGATGGCGCCGAAGCCCCGCGCCGTCGGTGCGCTCGTGATCGCGCCGTCCGCGCCCGGCGTTCCCCCGATCGGCGGACCGCCCGAAGCGCGCGGGGCGCTGTTCCTGCGTGCCGATCGGCTCGAAGGCGTCGAGGGCCGCATCACCGCCGAGGGCAATGTCGAACTGCGCACGCGGCGCGAGACGGTGCTGGCCGACCGGCTGACGTATGCGATCGCCGACGAGACGATCTACGGCGACGGCAATGTCGTGCTGCGTCGCGGCTTCGACTGGATCACCGGTCCGCAACTTCAGTACAAGCGCGATACGGAGGTCGGCTTCTTCCGCGAGCCGCGTTTCTTCGTCTCGGAGGCCAACGCGCGCGGCGATGCGAAGGAGATCCGGTTCACGGGCCCGGACCATTACGAGGCGTCGGATGCGAGCTACACGACCTGTGTGGCGGCCCATCCCGATTGGTACCTGCGCGGCGAGGAGCTCGAGGTCGACAACCTGCGCAAGGTCGGCACGGCCCGGCGTGTATCCGTGCACTTTCTCGACGTACCCGTGCTCTACGCGCCGTGGCTGCAGTTCCCGTTGTCGAACGAGCGCAAGTCGGGTTTTCTGACGCCGACGCTCGGCTCGACGGGCGTGCGCGGATTCGAGGCGAGCGCCCCGTACTACGTCAACCTCGCACCCAACTACGACGCGACGCTGACCCCGCGCGTGATGACGAAGCGCGGCGTGCAGCTCGGCGCGCAGTTCCGCTACCTGCTCGGCGATGCCGGCGACCTTTTCGGCGCGGCGACCGGCGAGATGAACGCCGAGATCCTGCCGCACGACCGCGTGACCGGCGAGAACCGCTACGCGCTCGCGTGGAAGCACACCGAGCAGTTCACGCCGTGGCTCGGCGGTTTCTTCAATGTCAACAAGGTGTCGGACGACAAGTACTTCGCCGACTTCGCCGACCGTGTGTCCGTCACGTCGCAGAAGACGCTGCCGCGCGACGCGGGCCTCGTCGCGACCTTCGGGCCGTGGTCGCTGCTCGCGCGGGCGCAGAGCTTCCAGACGCTGCAGGATCCGAACGCGCCGGTGGTGCCGCCGTACAACCGGTTGCCGCAGATCCTGGGATCGTTGGGCGACACCGACTGGCTCGGCCTGACGTGGAGCGGCATGGGCGAGTACGCGCGCTTCACGCAGGATCAGCTGGCGCCGACGGGCGAGCGGTTCGTGCTGTATCCGACCGCGGCCTGGAGCCGCCAGGGTTCGGCGTGGTTCTTCACGGCGCGTGCAGGACTGCACCTGCGCGAGTACGCGCTCGACCGCACGACGGCGGCCCTGCCCGATCGCCACCCCGGGTATGCGATCCCTATCACCAGCGTCGACGCCGGGCTCGTGTTCGAGCGCGACCTTCAGGTCCGAGACACTCCGCTGACGCAGACGTTCGAGCCGCGCGCCTTTTACGTCTACATTCCCTACAAGAAACAGAGCGACGCGCCGGTGTTCGATACCGCGCTCGACGATTTCAATTTCTCGCAGCTCTTCGCCGAGAACCGGTACATCGGCAACGATCGGATCGGCGACGCGAACCAATTGACGCTCGCGTTGACGTCGCGATTCCTGGACCGCGACAGCGGCGCCGAGCGACTGCGCCTCGCCGTCGGCCAGCGCTTCTATTTCCAGGACCAGCGCGTGCAGCTCAACGAGCCGCTGCGCTCCGCGGCGACATCGGATTTCATCGTGTCCGCGGAGGGCCGTCTGACCGACGCGTGGTCGCTCGCGAGCCTCCTGCAATACCGCCTCGATTCGCACGACGTGGAGCGCCTGAACGTCGGTGCTCGCTACACGCCGTCGCTTGGCCGCGCGCTGAACGCCACCTACCGGTACACGCGCGAGCTCGTCGATCCGCTCGGCGGCGTCCAGCAGATCAAGCAGGTCGACATTTCGGGACAATGGCCCGTCAGCGAGCGTTACACGCTCATCGGCCGCTGGAACTACTCGTTTACGGACCGCAAGACGCTCGAGGGCGTCGCGGGCATCGAGTACAATGCGGACTGCTGGGTGCTGCGCGTTGTCGGTCAGCGCTTGACGACACTCACCCAGCAGGCGACGACGTCGGTTTTCGTGCAGCTCGAGCTCAACGGGCTCGCGCGCGTCGGCACGAGTCCGCTCGAACTGCTGCGCCGCTCGGTGCCGGGCTACCTGCCCACGAACGACCCTTCGCTGCGCGAGCGCGACCGGCGCCTCGATCCCTTGCCCGAGTTCTAGGAGTCCTTCCGATGGCATCTGGCCGCCTTCGCTGTTTCCTCGCTGCCGCACTCCTGCTCGTCGCCGGCACAACGTTGGCGCAGCCCGCCGCCGCGCCGGCCGCGTCGGCCATCCCGCTCGATCGCGTGCTCGTCGTCGTCAACGACGAGGCGATCACGCAGTGGGACATGAACGAGCAGCGGCGCGTCGTCCTGTCGCAGCTGAAGGCGTCGAACATCACGCCGCCGCCGGCTGACGTGCTCGACAAGCAGGTGCTCGAGCGGCTGATCGTCGAGCGCGCGCTGTTGCAGTTCGCGAAGGACAACGGCATTCGCGTGGACGACACGACCGTCGAGCGCACGATCCTTCGCGTCGCGGAGGAGAACAAGCTGAAGCCGGATGAATTCCGCAAGGTCCTCGAGCGCGAGAATATCCCGTACGCGAACTACCGCGAGGATATCCGGCGGCAGCTCATCGTGCAGCGCGTGCGCGAGCGCGAGGTCGACAGCAAGCTGACGGTGTCCGACGCTGAAGTCGACAACTACCTGGCGACGCTCGCATCGCAATCCGGCGACGAGGAGTACGAGCTGTCGCACGTGTACGTCACCGTGCCGGAGCAGGCGACGCCCGACGTCGTCGAGGCGCGGCGCCGCCGTGCCCAGTCGGCGCTCGCGGACATCCGCGCCGGCAAGGATTTCGGCCAGGTGGCGGCGACGTATTCCGATGCGCCGGACGCATCGTCGGGCGGCAACCTCGGCTGGCGCACGCGCGCGAGGCTGCCGTCGGTCTTCGCCGACGTCGTGCGGACAATGAAGCCCGGCGACGTGTCCGGTGTGCTGCGCAGCGCCGGCGGCTTTCACGTCGTGAAGCTCGCGGACGTGCGCAGCCAGAACCAGCCCACGGTCGTCGAACAGACGCACGCGCGGCACATCCTGATCAAGGTCAACGAGACTGCGTCCGAGGCCGAAGCGAAGGCGAAGATCGACCGGTTGCGCGACCGCATCGCCGGCGGCGCCAAGTTCGAGGACATCGCGCGCCTCAATTCGGAAGACGCGTCCAGCGCGCGCGGCGGCGACCTCGGATGGCTTTCGCCCGGGGACACGGTGCCCGATTTCGAGCGCGCGATGTCCGCGCTCGCGGTCGACGAACTGTCGCAGCCGGTGCGCACGCCGTTCGGCTGGCACCTGGTCCAGGTCATCGAGCGGCGCCGGCAGGACATCACGCAGGACCGCCGGCGCGAGCAGGCGCGGGTCGCGTTGCGTCAGCGCAAGAGCGACGAGCAGTTCGACGATTTCATCCGTCAGCTGCGCGACCGGACGTACGTCGAATACAAGACGGACGATCGCTGAGCCGTGGCCGTCACTCGAGAGTTCGCGCGGGGGCGAGCACGGCGACGCGCGTCAGCCGCCGCTCGTGTTGGCTTTCGAACGAGATGACGATCCTGAGTTGATCGACGGGCTCGTCGCCGACACCGGACATCGCGACGACCCGTCCCGCCTCCGTGCGCTGCGCGGCGCCGTCCGGGCACGAGGCGACGCCGTGCCACACGCCGTCCCCGGCAGTACGCACAGCGATGTCGATCGCAACGACGGCAGCGTCGTCAGCCAGACCCAGCACGATCCGCCCGGCGCGGGAACCGGCGAGCGCGATACCCGTCGGCGAGTGCAGCGCGACCCGGCGGTTCGCGTCGGGCGTGACGCGCAACGCGCCGCGGCAGGTCGTCAGCGCGCCCGCATCGGCGATCCAGCCGTCGTCGTCCGCGTGCGCCTGCGTGCCGAACGTCCATAGCTTCGAGCCCCGCGGCAGCCCGGAACGGGCGAGCAGGAAGTCGCGCGCCGCGTGTTCAAGCGGCGTGTTGCGCCAGGCGGTGAAGCTGACATAGGACGGATCGTCGGCGTGTAAACCGTTCGATCCGTTCCACGCCATCGGCGAGACGAAGCGCGCGCCGGCATTCCACAGATCGCGCCACGCACGGTACGCCGCCGCGTAGTCTGGGCGACGCTCGGGATGCCGTAGATCAGCCGTGTTGAATTCGACCACGGCAAACTCGTCGTCGAGCGCCGCGAGTGTGGAAAACAGCGTCGAACCATTCTCCATCGCGATGTCATTGGTCGCTGCGGCGCCGTACACGATCGCACCCAGATGCCCGTCGCGCGGCTTGCTGCCTGCGATCGACACGCCGGCCGAATCGTAGTTCTTCACGGGGCTCGTGATGGTCAGCGCGAGCGGCATGCAGTCGTCCGCCGGCGCCATCAATCCCTGTGACGACCAGATGCGCTCCCGCGGCAGTCCCGCTTCGACGAGCCATTGCGCGAGTTCGTCGTAGTGGAGGCTGACGAGGTGACGGCGGAACACCTCCCACTCGCGCACCCAGGGGTCCTTCCAGAACGGCGCGCGGATGTCGCGCGAAAAGCGCCGCGGCGGATCGACGTCGTCCCACGTCGCGAAATGGCGCTGCGCGAGCGAGCAGACCTCGCGCAGCGCGAGCGGCGGGTCGCGTGCCAGGCCTGAGAGATCCGGCGCGCCGCGCCGCCCGGCGTCCGCATACGGGCCGCTCGCGGCCAGCCATTCGCGAAACTGGCGCAGCGTGCCCGGGTTGTAGTCGTACCACTGCGACTCGGAGAAGAACGGATTGATGTAGACGTCCGGATCGAGGTTCACGCCGATCAGCAGGTCGGGCGCTTCACCGAGGAACGCGACGAGATGCGCCGCCGCCTGTTCGAGGTTGCGTCGCTTGTAGCGGCGAACCTCGTGCGCGTGCACGTTGAGCGTCAGCGCCCGCGCGAGCTCCGGCGCCGCGTGCGAGCCGGGAAGATGCTTCAGATGATCGTCAGGCATCACCGCGTCGCGCTCGTTCCACTGGCAGTTAGCCGCGTCCTGCTCGAGGTGATCGGTCGCATCCCAGTCGGGCTCGCTTCCCGCCGCGTCGGACCAGATGCCGCCGTTGAGCGTGACCAGTACCGGCACGCGCGCGTTCCGTGCGTGGTCGAGCACGTGCGCCAGCGCGTCGTCGGCGATCGGGCGGTCCGCCGATCGGCGCGTGACGTCGAAGTTCGCATCGAACCGGAAGTCTTCCGCCGCGCCGTGCGTGGTCCGGAGGTAGAGCACCGGTACGCGCAAACCGGCGCGCGTCGTCGGCGACAGGTACGCGCCGTACCGCGCGGCGATCCCGTCACCGCCGCCGGTCGCGATGCCCGAAGCCGCCGGCACCAGGACGAACGGCGCGCGCGTCGCGTCGCCGGTCGCGAAGCGCCAGCGCGAATGAACG
>JBDTNI010000128.1:0-6258 GCA_039933815.1 Betaproteobacteria bacterium | reverse complement strand
CCGCCTCGGGATCCTCGACATCCTTGGGCGGCAACTTGGCGAGGATCCTGAAGATGTCGTCCTTTTCCGCGGGCGTGTCGTTGTACGTCGCCATGTAGATCGTCTGCTGCATCTGGTGCGTGACGGGATTCATGTGTGCGTCGAAGTCCTGCATCCGGTCGCGCGCCGACACCTTCAGACCCTCGAGCTCCTTGATGACCTTGATGTTGTTGGTCGAGCCTGCGCGCTCGACCGCGTGCAGGAGCTCGCGCGTCGCCATGTAGCCGTTGTAATAGACATTGCCCGGGACCTTGATCTGCACACCCGGGTACGTCTTCTGGTACTCGGCGACGAATTCCTTGACGCCGGGAAGGTCCAGGCGGTAGTACCAGTTGGTGCCGAATACGCCGAAGATCGCGTCGGGCCCGAGGCCGTAGACGTCCGGCCAATCCTGCTGGTTGTTGATCCACGCCGGCGACTTGTTGAGCTTGAGCTGTACGACCTGCTGCCGCAGTGCCTTGATGTCGTCGCCGCCGACGGCAGTGGCGACGACGTTGGGCTTGAGTTGCTGTATTTTTATCAGAAACGCCGAGAAGTCGCGCGTGTTCTGCGGCACCATCATCTCTTCGACGATCCTGCCGCCGTTCGCTTCGACGATCGTGCGCGTCGCCTTCGCCGTCTGGTGACCCCACACGTAGTCGTTGGTCAGCATCACCCAGTTCTTGCCGTTCACCGCCATCGCGTTCTTGACGATTGCCATCGCGAAGTTCGTGCCGTTGCCGTCCCAGACGAACTTGACGCGGTGGCAGTCCTTGCCGGCTTCCGTGGGGGAGCTCGAGTTGGTGTTCAGGTAGACGCAGCCGTATTTCTGGGCGACCTGCGAGATTGCGTTCGCGACGCCCGAGTGGAGCGCGCCCACCAGGAACGCGGCTTCGTTGCGGGTGATGAGGCGCTCGGCGACGCGCGAGCCCGTGGCGGGCGTCGTTTCCGTGTCGATGTGGATCGCCTCGATCGGTCGCCCGAGCACCCCGCCCTTGGCGTTCATCTCCCTGATCGCCATCATCGCGCCGAGGCGCTCTTCCATCCCGCTCGCTCCGTACTGGCCCGATGCGTCCATCGTGAGGCCGATGACCAGCGGCTTCTTCTGCGCCGTTTGCGACCAGACGTGGTTGTGCTTCCAGGGCCCGAAGAACGGCGCTACGCCGTAAGCGCCGGTTGCCGCGATCGCGAGTGCGGACGCCTTGAGCAGACGGCGGCGCGCGAAGGCAACTTCGTGACTCGGGTCCGGCGACTTGCTGTCCTTGGTGTTGTCTCTCATTGCATCCTCCTGCTGTTGAGCGTGATCGTTGCAATCGGGATGCGCGCTTCACGCCGCGACGCGCATCGCCATGGGTCTCAGTGCATCCGCTGCGGGGCCTTGCCGCGATCGGCGAGCCGGTGGCCGACGCTGACGACGAGCACCTGCGCAACGCACAGGGGCTCGACGAGCGAGCGAAATGCCTTGCCCCCGTCGTCGCCTATTTCGAGGCAGACTCGCGCGACGCGCTTCAGCGGCGATAGCGGCCCGTCGGTGATCGCCAGCACCGGCACGTTGCGCGCATGGCAGTCCGTGGCGATCGCGACGCCCTCGGCCGTGTAGTTGCGGAACGAGACGACGATCAGCGCGTCCTTGCGGCCCAGCCGCCGCGCGTAAACCTCGTTCATGCCGCCCACGCCGTTCAGGAGTTGAGCCGCAAGCTCCAGCTGGTCGAGCGCGTAGGCCAGATAGCAGGCGACCGGAAACGATCGGCGATAGGCGAGCACGTCGATACGCCGCGCGTTCGAGATCAGCCGCACCGCGGCTTCCAGGATGCCGGGCGCGATCGAACCCTGCAAATGCTCGAGGCCGCTTGTCGACTCGGCGACGAAGGCGCGCAGGATGTCGGACGGCTGGTTGCCGCCGCTGGCGTGTGCCGCGCGCGTGCGGGCGATCCGTTCACGATACGGCAGCGACACTTCGATCAGGTGTTTTCGGAATACCTGCTGCATGGCGGAAAAGCCATCGAAGCCCAACGCGTTGGCAAAGCGGACCAGTGTCGACGGTTGCACGCCGGCGGCGCCAGCCAGCACCGCGATCGTGCTCAGCGCGAGGTCGTGCGGCCGCTCGAGCGCAACCAGCGCGACGCGCTGGAGCTGACGCGGCAGCAGCGCGTAGCGATCGGTGATGGCGTCGCGAAGTTCTTCGTACGTCGTCGCGCGCGCTGCGCCCATCCGCCCTCCCGGAGCTGCGCTTAGAATGAATGTTCTTGCGCTGGCAAAGCGTAGAACTTATATTCCGTATTGTAAAGCGCCTCGTCTCCCGGCGCTGAAGGATGAGGATGTCCCCGCCCGCACCCGCTGGCCTGGTGCCGTGGCCGATGGCCGTGCTGCTTGGATTGCTGGCCAGCGCGCCGTTGTGGCTTGCGCACGTCGGCCTCTATCCGTATCTCGCGCTCGAGATCGTCATCTGGATGATGTATGCGCTGGGTTACAACCTGCTGCTCGGTTACGGCGGCTTGCCATCGTTCGGCCATGGCGCTTTTTTCGGCACGGGCGCGTATGCGTTCGGTCTGGTGCAGAAGGAACTCATCGCCAACCTGTGGCTCGACCTGGCGGGCGCCGTGCTCGCGGCCGCGCTGCTCGGCGCGCTCGTCGCGGCGTTCATCTCTCACCGTCGCGGTATCTACTACGCATTGCTGACGATCGCGTTCGGGCAGGTCGTCTGGTTTGTCGCGATCAAGTGGTACGGCGTCACCGGTGGCGAAGACGGCCTGCTCAACCTGAAGCGCGTCCCGGCAGATCTCGGCTTTGCGAGCGTGTCACTGCAGTCGAACGGCGCGCTTTACTACTTCTCGCTGGCAATTTTCGCGCTGGTCGTCATCGGATTGTGGCGCCTCGTCCACTCGCCGTTCGGCCGCGTGCTGCAGGCGATCAAGCAGAACGAGATGCGCGCCGCCGTCGCGGGCTACGACGTCTGGTGGTACAAGTGGCTGGCGTTCGTCATCTCAGCCGCGATCGCCGGTCTCGCTGGAGGCTTGTTCGCGATGGCGCAGCAGTCCGCCTATCCGAACGTGATGAGCCTTCACCAGTCGGGATTCGTCGTCATGATGGTGCTGGTCGGCGGGGGGCTGGTCAGTTTCTGGGGCCCGGTGATCGGCGCGCTCTTTTTCATCCTTGCGCGCGACCTTCTCGGCGCCTACACCGAAACGTGGCTCCTGTGGTACGGGCTCCTGTTCATCGGGATCGTGCTGTGGAAGCCCGAGGGCATCGCGGGGCTGTGGCAGGACTGGCGCGCCAGGCGCACGCCGGCGGCGCTTCCGGCGAGCGTCGGGCGCTCGGGGTAACACACACGATGGCGCTCTTCGAGGCGCGCGGCATCGCCAAGCGGTTTGGCGATCACGTCGTGCTGCAGGACGTCAACCTCGCGTTCGACGAAGGGCGCCTGTCAGGCATCATCGGTCCGAATGGCGCCGGCAAGACCACAGTCTTCAACGTGCTGACCGGCCGCTACCGGCCGGACCGCGGGCGCGTGATTTTCGACGGCACCGAGATCACCGGCCTTTCGCCGGCCGCGATCGCGCGTAAAGGCGTATCGCGTTCGTTCCAGTCGATGAACCTCTTCGACGAGTGCTCGGCGGCAGACAACGTGCTGATCGCGCTGCCGGAAGTCCGCGCGAAGAGCTTCGACATGCGCCACGACCTCGGCGCCGACTCCGCGTGCGCCGATCAGGCCGCCGACGTGCTCGCTCGCGTCGGTCTCGCGGGCCGTGAGCATATTCCCGCGCGGCGGCTTTCCTACGGTGAGCGGCGCGCGCTGGAGATTGGCGTCGCGCTTGCGGCGCGGCCACGGCTCCTGTTTCTCGACGAGCCGACGGCAGGTCTCGGTGCCGACGGTACCGCCCGACTCGCAGAGCTCGTCGCAGAGCTCAAGCGCCAGGTGACAATCGTCGTCATCGAGCACGACATGCGGTTCCTGTTCGGGCTTGCTGACCGCATCTCGGTCATCCAGTGGGGGCAGGTCATCGCCGAAGGTACGGCGGCCGAACTCGCCGAGGACCCGTGGGTGCGGCGCTCCGCGCTCGGGGGGCTCGCATGACAGCCGTGACGACGGTTCCTGTGCTGTCGGTTGACGCGATCGACACGAGTTACGGCGAGACGCAGGTTTTGTTCGGCGTGTCACTCGTCGTCCACGCGGGCGAGGTCGTCGCGCTTCTGGGGCCCAACGGTGCCGGCAAGACCACGACGCTGCGGTCGATTCTGGGGCTCACGCGTGCACGACGCGGCGCGATTCACTTTGACGGCGCCGACGTCACTCGATTGGCGGTGCACGAGATCGCCCGCCGCGGCGTGTCGTGGGTCCCCGACGATCGCCGCGTCTTCCCCACGCTCACCGTCGCGCGCAACCTCGCGCTCGCGCGCAAGCAGACACGCTTTCGCGCATGGTCCGAGAAAGACTGCTTCGAGCTGTTCACGGCACTCGAATACCTGATGCATCGCGAATGCGAAAACCTGTCGGGGGGCGAGATGCAGATGGTCGCGATTTCGCGCGCACTGATAGGCGCACCGGGTCTCGTGCTGTTCGATGAGCCGTCGCAGGGGCTGGCGCCGAAGGTCGTGCAGGACGTGATGACGGCGATTCGGAAGCTTCGCGATGAAGGCGTGGCGTCGCTGGTCGTCGAGCAGAACGTCGGTACCGCACTCGCGGTCGCCGACCGTGTCTACGTGCTGCGCAACGGCTCGATCATCCACGCGGGCCCGGCCGCCGAGCTCCGTGACGACGCCGCGCTGCGGGTGGCGCTCGTGGGGAACTGACGCGATGGCCGCCCCGCTTCTCTCGGTCGAAGGGCTGCAGAAGCAATACCGCCGTGGCCGTTTCACGCGGGAGGTCACGTTCTCGCTCGCTGCCGACTTCCGGGTCGAGACGCCCGCAACGATCGGCGTACTCGGTCCGAACGGGTCCGGAAAGACGACGCTGTTCGAACTCATCACCGGCGGCAACCTGCCGAGCGCTGGTCGAGTGAGAATCGACGGCCAGGACGTCCATCACGTCCGTTACCGCGAGCGCGACCGGCTCGCGATCCACTATCACCAGTCGTACCAGGTGCGCCGTATCCGTCGCACGCGCCCATCGTTCATGCTCGAGCACGCAGCGTGCGATTCGCCGCTCGTCCATCTGTTCGATGAACCGCAGTTCAACACGCAGGATGGCTACATCGGATTCATGCTGAAATTCTTTCGCCGGTTGCGCGGCGAAGGTCGCGTCGTCTTCCTGTGCCTACACCCGACCGAGCCCTATCACCTCGAGATCCTGCGCGAGACCTGCGAGCGATTCCTGTTCGTGCAACGCGGTAGGGTCTCGCTGATCCCCGACTTCGGCGCGCTGACCCGCGACGAGCGCGTCCGTGCCTACCTCGGCGCGCTTGCACCGGCGACGGACGACGCGAATGCGACGAGGGCCTCGGCGACTCATCGCTGAGCGCATCGGTTTCACGCTATCATCGTCGGACCGTTTGCGAAGCGAAGCTTGCCATGCTCGTCGACTTCTTCCTGCACCTGAGAGCCTTCAGGCTGCCGGTCAGCACGCAAGAGTTTCTGACGTTGCTCGAGGCACTCGACCGCCGCGTCGTAGCGGGTTCGATCGACGAGTTCTACCTGCTCGCGCGCGCGTGCCTCGTCAAGGACGAGCGCCAGTTCGACCGGTTCGACGCGGCGTTCGGCAGCTATTTCAAGGGCGTCGACTCGATCTTCGACGCCGGCGACCCCGTGCCCGCCGAGTGGCTCAGACGCTCGCTGGAGGCGCTGGCGGACGTTGACCGCGCGGCAGTGGAGGCCCTCGGCGGCATCGACAGGCTGATGGAGCTCTTCCGGCAGCGCTTGGCGGAGCAGCGCGAGCGGCATCAGGGCGGCAGCAAGTGGATCGGAACCAGCGGTACCAGCCCTTTCGGCGCTTACGGCTTCAACCCGGCGGGGATGCGTGTCGGTCCCGAGGGGGGCGCGCGCTCGGCGGTCAAGGTATGGGACGAGCGGACGTTTCGCAACCTCGACAGCGACGTGGAACTCAACACGCGCAACGTCAAGGTCGCGCTGCGTCGCCTGCGCCGGTTTGCGCGCGAGGGTGTGCCCGAGGAGCTCGACCTCGACGCGACCATCGCCGGCACGGCGCGCAATGCGGGATGGCTCGACGTTCAACTGCGCCCCGAGCGGCGCAATCGCGTCAAGCTGCTGCTGTTTCTCGACGTCGGCGGGTCAATGGATCCGCAC
>JBDTNI010000127.1:0-6292 GCA_039933815.1 Betaproteobacteria bacterium | reverse complement strand
CTAGCGCCCGCCAACGCGCCAATTCTAGGCGCGGCGCATAGAGCGCGCACTCTAATTCGCGGCTGCCGCGAGCGGGACGCCCGCGCGCCGGGACGCGCCGGTACAATCGGCGACCCGCCACCGGCTGCCTCGATGCCGGACTGCGCGGCAGAACGACATGCGCGGGCACGCATCGCCGCGCCCGGCTTTCGGAGGACACACCATGGCTTATTTCGTGACCGGGGCCACCGGCTTCATCGGCCGCCACCTCGTCGCCAACCTCGTCAAGCGCGGACCGCCGATCTACGTGCTGGTGCGCAAGCAGTCGGTCGAGCGACTCACCGCGCTGCGGGCGGCGTGGAACGTGACCGACAAGGAGATCATCGCCGTCGTCGGCGACCTCGCGCAGCCGAAACTCGGTGTCAGTGCCATCGATCTGCGCAAGCTCAAAGGCAAGGTCGACCACTGCTTCCACCTGGCCGCGCTCTACGATCTGCAGGCTACCGCGGATGCGCAGCAGGCGGCCAATGTCGACGGTACGCGGCACGCCGTCGAATTCGCCGACGCGATCGCGGCGGGCTGTTTCCACCATGTGAGCTCGATCGCCGCCGCGGGGCTCTACGAGGGGGTGTTCCGCGAAGACATGTTCGAGGAGGCGGAGGAGCTCGATCATCCGTATTTCCGAACGAAGCACGACGCCGAGCGCATCGTGCGCCACGAGTGCAAGCGGCCGTTCCGGATCTACCGCCCCGGCTTCGTCGTCGGTGATTCGAAGACCGGACAGATCGACAAGATCGACGGGCCCTACTACTTCTTCAAATCAATCCAGAAGATGCGTGAGCTGCTGCCGCCGTGGATGCCGACGATCGGTATCGAAGGGGGTCGCATCAACATCGTGCCGGTCGACTTCGTCGCCGACGCGCTCGACTACCTCGCTCACCAGAAAGGGCTGGACGGCCGTTGCTTCCACCTGACCGACCCCTCTCCCCACCGCGTCGGCGAAGTGCTCAACATCTTCGCGCGCGCGGCGCACGCGCCGCAGATGACGATGCGCATCAATGCGAAGCTGTTCGGGTTCATTCCGGCGCCGCTGCTGTACGGCCTGGGATCGCTCGCACCCGTCAAGCGCGCGTTGAAGGTCGTGCTGAACGATCTCGGCATCCCGCGCGACGTGCTGCCATTCGTCAACTGGCCCACGCGCTACGACAACCGCGAAGCCGCCAAGGCGCTGAAGGGCTCCGGGATCGTCGTTCCCGAGCTCGAGTCGTATGCGGCGAAGTTGTGGGACTACTGGGAGCGCAATCTCGATCCCGATCTCTTCATCGATCACAGCCTGGCCGGCCAGGTGCGCGGCAAGGTCGTCGTGGTCACCGGCGCGTCATCCGGCATTGGCCGTGCGACGGCGCTGAAGCTCGCCGACGCGGGCGCCCGCGTGGTGCTCGTCGCGCGCGGCGAGGAGAAGCTCGCCGAGACGAAGCACGAGATCGATGCGCTTGGCGGGCGCGCGGTCATGTACACCGCCGACGTCTCGGACCTGCAATCGTGCGACGCGCTCGTGCAGCGGGTGCTCGCCGAGCAGGGTGGTTGCGATTTCCTGATCAACAACGCCGGCCGCTCGATCCGCCGCGGCATCGTCAATTCGTTCGACCGCTTCCACGACTTCGAACGGACGATGCAGCTCAATTACTTCGGCGCGATCCGGCTGATCCTGGGATTCCTGCCGAAGATGATCGAGCAGAAGTGCGGCCAGATCATCAACATTTCTTCGATCGGCGTGCTGTCCAACGCGCCGCGATTCTCGGCCTACGTCGCGTCCAAATCGGCGCTCGATTCGTTCTCGGCATGCGCTGCGTCGGAGTTCGTCGACAAGAACATTCACTTCACGACGATCAACATGCCGCTCGTGCGCACGCCGATGATCGCGCCGACGAAGATGTACGAGAACATCCCGACGCTGTCGCCGGAAGAGGCGGCGGGGCTGGTCGTCGAGGCGATCGTCCGCAAGCCGGTGCGCATCGCGACGCGGCTGGGCGTATTCGGCGCCGTCTGCCACGCCGTCGCGCCCAAGCTCACCCAGGTCCTGCTCAACTCCGCATTCCACATGTTCCCCGATTCGAGCGCGGCGAAGGGAAAGAAGGACGGCGAGCCCCAGCAACTGTCCGCCGAACAGATGGCGTTCGCGCAACTGACGCAGGGGATTCACTGGTAGCCGCGATGGCGTTGCAGCGAGCCGGATGACGCGTCGGCCGGGTGCGCGGTCAGCGCGCACGGCGTGCATCGGCGCGTGCCGCAGCGATCTCCGCGGCGGCGCGCTCGAACACCGCGGGATCGCCGAGTAACGCGTTGTGGCCGACGCCGACGATGGCAACGTCGATCGCGCCCGGTAGTTCCGACGACGTCTGCGGCGAGACCATCGTGTCGTGCCACGACCACATCGATACCACGCGCAGCGCCGGGTCGAGCGGTACGGCGTTGAGCGCGGCGAGCCACGGACTGCCAGGCCGCAACTGCGCCAGCGACGTGCCGATCATCATCCATGCGTGCATGCTGCCGTGGTGCGGCGCACCGATCGTCATCACGCGGGCGATCTTCGACGCGCCGTGCGCGCGCAGGTACGCGCGGATGACGAGGCCGCCCATGCTGTGGCCGATCACGACGGCCGACACGGCATTCGTCGCCGCGAGCACGCCATCGAGCTTCTTCGCGAACTGCGCCGCGAACGTCTCGATCGACGCAAGGGGCGGCCCGTACGACAGGCTGTAGACGCCGTCGACGCCCCGCCGAAGGAGTTGCCGCCGCATCCGCGCCCAGATGCCGGCGTTGCAGAGAACGCCGTGGACGAGCAGCACCGGAACCTCCGTCCGACTGGGCGCGGGGTCCGGAACGAGCGCGCGGTAGAACATCATCCGCGGCGCCGCAAAGATAAGCGTCCGGTATTCGTCCCACAGGAGCTGCGCCGTACCTCGCGCGCCGATTCGTACGGCCGCCGGCCGTCGCGCCCGCCACCACCATGAGATGCCGGAATAGAGCGCGCACAGCACCATCAAACCCGCCAAGTAGAACACCGGCAGCGCGACCAGCCACAGCACCAGTGGAATCGCCGGCGAGGCGAGCCGCCCGGCGAGCAGCCCGTAACAGGCCAGTGCCACGACGGCGCCTGCCCACAATCCAATGGCGGTCCACATGAGTGGGATGGTAGCGCCCGCGACGCGAAAGCCGCACTGCCACTTTCAGCCCGCGGCCGGCTCGTGCGTCGCTCGCCATGCACGAAGCGCGGCGACCGCCGTCGCGATATCGGGCAGCAGCGTAACCCCCGTCATCGTCTTTCGAACGCGGCGCGTCATTTCGCCGCCCGCCCACAGCGCCACGCCTGCCGGCAGATGGCGCCGCAGATTCGACAGGCTGTCCGTGGCCTGCCGCAGTGGAAACGCGGACGAGAACGACAGCGCGACGATGTTCGCGTCATGCGCAACGGCCGCGCGGCGGATCTCATCCACCGGCGTCTGGGGACCGAGTGAAATGCAATGCGCCCCTTCGGGCACCAGCAGCGCCTCGACCATTGAGAGGCCGAGGCCGTGCTGCTCGTTGGGCAGTGTCGTCATCAATACGCGCGGGCGGGTGTCCTGCCGTGGAAACGCGTTGATCGCCGTGCGGAGCGCGCCTTGAAGCAACTCAGTGCACAGGTGCTCTTCGAATATGAACAGCTCGCCGCGCATCCAGGCGTCGCCGACCGCGCGGTTGATCGGCGCGACCGTGTCGATGACGAACCGCTGGAGCCCCTGCCGCATCAACCACTGCGTCAACGCGCGCTGGAGCAGCGGGACGTCGTGCGACTTCAGCAGCGCGATCACGGCGTGTTCGGGCGTCAGCGTCGCGCCATCGCCCGGCGCCACGGTCCGTGCGCCGCGCAACGATTCGAGCTCCTCGAGCGATAGCCCGATCAGCTTGCCGGGCCGCGCGCCCGCGTCCATCAGTCGCTTGATCGAGCGGAGCTTGGCCATCTCCGCGAGCGTGTATTGCCGCTCGCCGTTGCCGTCGCGTGCCGGCTTCGGAAAACCGTACCGGCGTTCCCAGACGCGCAGCACGTCCTTCGACAAACCCGTCTCGCGCTCCACGGCGCTGATGTTCTGAGCGAGATCGGGAATATCGTCGTGACTCATCGTGCTAAGGGGCGCATTGACCGCACGGGGACGCGTCGCGTATCGTACCCGTCATCCAGCAGTCCAAAACACTATGAACGTCACGCGCAGCGGCTGGCAAACCATTGGCGTCGTCGCCGCCGGCGCGGCGGCACTGCTGACGCTCGCGTTGGTGCTGCCCGATTTCGTCGGCCGCGATGTCGCCGACGCCCTGGGGCCGATTGCCGTCCTGTCGGATGCCAATCCGGACGATGCCGCCGGCGACGCCCTGGTGCCCGCCGACAACGGCGAGCGATTCCTTCCCGTGCTGACGCCGCTCGCCGACGATCGCGTCGTCGACGCGATCGGTCCGCTCGCGAAACTCGCCTGCCGGCGCGGCGACGCGCCCGATGCGCTGCCTGCGACCGACACCATCGGGAAGACCGCCAACGCCCTCGACGCGCCGCTCGGCTCCGCCGCTGCCGCCGGCGAAGCTGCCGATGTCACGCCGCTCGTCGCCGCAGCGATTGCACCGCTGGCGCCAGTCAACGCCTCGCCGTCGGGGGCCGCCTCGCGCGCCGAACAGGCGGCGACCGCGGACCTTCCGGTCAGCTGCCCCGCGCTGCTCCAGTATCGATTCAATCGCCTGCAGACCGGCGAGCCGCAGTCGCTGTGCCAGTTCCAGGGCAAGGTGCTGGTCATCGTGAACACCGCGACCTATTGCGGCTATACCAATCAATACGAAGGTCTCGAAACGCTATACCGCAAGTACAAGGGGCGCGGGCTCGTCGTCGTCGGCTTCCCGTCGAACGACTTCGGCGGCCAGGAGCCGGGCACCAACCAGGAAATCGCGCAGTTCTGCCGCCTGACCTACGGCGTCCAGTTTCCGATGTTCGAAAAATCCAGCGTCACGAAAGTCAGCGCCAATCCGCTGTTCGCCACGCTGAGTGCCACGACTGGCGTTGCGCCGCAATGGAACTTCTACAAGTATGTCGTCGACCGCAGTGGCCGTCCGGTCGCCGGTTACAGCAGCCGTACGACACCGGACGATCGCGGTCTCGTCGCCGTCATCGAAAAGCTGCTCGCCGAAAAACCGGCCGGCTGAGCAGCGCTCGAGGTCTTTGCGGCGCGCGCGGTTACTCGCGCATCATCGCGGCGGCGCGCGCGATCAGTGCAACGCCATTACCCAGCAGCAGTGCGGCAATGAGCCGAAGCACGCCGCGCCCCGACAGCGCGTGGTGCAGGCGATTCCCCAACCACAGCCCCAGCACCATCACCGGCAGCAGCGCGACGACGAGCGTCACGAGCCCCCGTTCCAGCAACAGCCCCGTCGCGATGAAAAGCCCGACGCGGATATAGACGCTGATCGCGATCACGACCGCGGACGTCGCGCGCAGTTGCTCCTTGTCGGGCAGGCGCGCCGACAGGAATACGATGTAAACGGGTCCGCCGGTACCGAACAGCGCCGAGAAGATTCCGCCGACCACGCCGACCGGCCACACTAACCACGCCGGCGCGCGATCGAGCTTTCGCGCGCCCGTCAGCACATACGCGCCATAGCTCGCCGCGAAGGTGCCGAGTGCCAGCAGTGCCGGCGCGCGCGGCAGCTTCAGCAGCAGCGTCGCACCCAGCGCCAGCCCGATCAGCATCGCGGGAAGCAGACGCGCAATCTCCCGCCATGCCACGAAGCGGCGCAGCCGCAGCGCGGTCGCCGTAGCGGCAAACGCGTCCGTCGTCGTGATCAGCGGGACGGTGAACGTCAGCGGAAAGAAATGGGCGAGCCCCGGCACCGAGATGATCGACGACCCGAATCCCGTCGCACCGAACACCGTGTAACCCAGCAACACGATCATCGGCACCGCGATCATCACGTGCAGCGGAACGTCGGCCAGTCCGGACGTGGAGAACATCAGGATGCGACGCCCGCAGCCAGGCCGCTTGCGTCGCGCGTCACGCATCGCGTCGCCGTCCGCTGCGAAGAGGCCGCCTCGTGTGACGACCGGGACGCGTCGCGCAATGCCCGCCGCTGCGGCTGTGCTAGCCGTGAGATCCACGCGCGACCGTAGCGCCGAACCGTTGCCGACGACGCGGCGGCCACGCGTCGACCCCGTCGCGTTCGATCGGCTATAATTTCCTTCTCCGGCGAGCTAGCTCAGCTGGTTAGAGCAGAGGAATCATAATCCTTTGGTCGGGGG
>JBDTNI010000126.1:0-6302 GCA_039933815.1 Betaproteobacteria bacterium | reverse complement strand
GGCCCTGGACGGGCGTATGCTGGCGGGGCGCGCGCATCGCGTCCCGAATTCCGCCGGAGGTTGCCACCGATGCCCATTCGCTCACTGCGCTCGATCGTGGCCGGACGGCCACCCATCGTCGCCGCGTCGATCATGACCGTCACCGCGGCCGCCCAGCTGATGAAGCGCCACACGATCGGTGCGCTGCTCGTTGTCGACGACGCCCGGCTCACCGGTATCTTCACCGAGCGCGACGCGCTGTTCCGTCTGCTCGCCGAAGGCCGGGACCCGCAGGCCACGCGCCTTGGCGAGGTGATGACGGCGCGGCCACAGACGATTGATCCGGACGAGCCGTTCGTGCGCGCCCTGCGCATGATGTACGAGGGCAAGTTCCGCCATCTGCCCGTCGTGGAGTTCGGCCGCCCGCTTGGCGTGGTTTCCGTGCGCGATGCACTCGACGAGGACTTCCACGACCTGCGCATCGATCTCGAGCAGCGGGAGACGATGGGCGAGTAGCGATCGCGCGCACCGTCGAACCATCCGCTGCGCGGCTTGTCGCACCGACGCGGGGCTCCTCCCGCAGGGAGTCCGATTTGAACGTCCGCCGCACCGTCGTCCTTGTCGCCATTGTCGGCACCGTAGCCGCCTGTGGCAGCGTTTCGCAATCGCCGCCGTTGGCGATGTTCGGTCCGAACCCCGCGTTGCCCGAGCCGCAGCACTCGATCGTCCCGACCGTCAACGTCGCCAAGGCCACCGGATGGCCGGCTGATGCGCGGCCCACGGCGGCGAGCGGACTGTCGGTCACGCGCTTCGCGGAGGGCTTGCAGCACCCGCGCTGGCTGTACGTGCTGCCCAACGGCGATGTGCTCGTGGCCGAAACCAATGCGCCGCCCAAGCCGGAGGACGGCAAGGGCATCAAGGGTTTCGTGATGAAGCTCCTGATGAAAAAGGCCGGTTCGGGCCGGCCGAGCGCCAACCGGATTACGCTGCTGCGTGATGCAAACGGCGACGGCGTGGCCGAGACGCGAACGGTTTTCATCCACGACATCAATTCGCCGTTCGGGATGACGATGGTCGGCAACGACCTCTACGTGGCCGCGACGGATGCGTTGCTGCACTTCACGTACGACCAGGGGGCGACTTCGATCGCCGGCACCGGCCGGCGACTGGTCGACCTGCCGGCGGGGCCGCTCAACCATCACTGGACGAAGAACGTCATCGCGAGCAAGGATGGCTCGAAGCTGTACGTCACCGTCGGCTCGAACAGCAACGTCGGCGAAAATGGCCTCGACCAGGAAACCGGCCGGGCGGCAATCTGGGAGGTCGACGCGAAAACGGGCGAGCACCGCATATTTGCGTCGGGCTTGCGCAACCCGAACGGCATGGCGTGGGAGCCGCAGAGCGGCGCGCTGTGGACGGCCGTGAACGAGCGCGACGAACTCGGCAACGACCTCGTTCCCGACTACATGACGTCGGTAAAAGACGGCGCGTTCTACGGCTGGCCGTTCAGCTATTACGGGCAGCACGTCGATACGCGCGTCAAACCGCAGCAGCCGGAAATGGTCGCGCGGGCCATCGTTCCGGATTACGCGCTCGGCGCGCATACGGCGTCGCTCGGACTCGTCTCCGCCGAGGGCAATCGGCTGCCCGAAGTCTTCCGCAACGGCATGTTCGTGGGCCAGCACGGTTCATGGAATCGGAAACCGCGCAGCGGCTATGATGTGATCTTCGTCCCCTTCGCCGACGGCAAGCCGTCGGGGGCGCCGGTCTCCGTGCTCACCGGGTTCGTCTCGCCGGATGGCGAGGCGTACGGCAGGCCCGTCGGCGTTGCAATCGACCATCACGGTGCGCTGCTCGTTGCCGACGACGTGGGCAATTCGATTTGGCGCGTCACGGGCCCGGCGCGTCCCGCCGAAGCGCGGTAACACGGGCGCCGCCGCCACAGGGCGCCGCCCCGGGAGTGTGCAAGTGCCGGACGGATCGAAGGGGGGCGCCTTAACCCGCACACTGGCGCTGGCGGGCGTCTTCGTGTCGCAAGCGGCGATCGCGGACATGCCGGGAGCGCTTGCGCTGATCGAGCCCGCCATCGTCCAGTATCGTTGGGAGTTCGTCGTGCCCGAGTGGGTCGCCGAACCGCGCACGGTCACGACGGTGCTGGTCGTGCCGTCCACGACGCCCCGTCGAGTCGATTACGCGTCGCTCGAGTTCGACACGGCGGAGCGACCGATCGGGGTCGTGCCGGTATTCAGCTGCAAATATGGCGATTTCGGCCTGCCCAACGCGTGTGTCACGACGTGGCGGACGCTGTACGCAGACGTCCCGCGCGCGGTCATCAGACACGATTACGTGGACGTCGACGTACCACGCCTGCAGGCGAATTCCGTCCGTCAGACTTTCGACGTCCCACGCCTGGTGTGGAAGCGCGCGTCGCTTGTCGTCAGCCTGCCGGCGGTCGCGATCCGCGACTGAGCCGGCACCTCGCCAACGACCCTCGGGGGTTCATCATGTCCGCGCACACGTACAAGCTCGTCGAACTCGTCGGATCGTCACCCAGCAGCATCGACGAGGCGATCCGCAATGCCATCACCAAGGCGTCGGCGACGATCCAGCACATAGACTGGTTCCAGGTGATCGAAACCCGCGGTCACGTCGACCACGGGACGGTCGCGCACTTCCAGGTGACGCTCAAGGTCGGCTTCCGAATCGAAACCTGATGGCAGCGCCCGCGGTCGAATTCAGACCAGCTTGCGCAGCGTTTCCGGATTCGTGATGAGGGCGTTCTGGCGCGCCGGCGGCGCCCCGTAGAGGCCCGCGGGCGGAATGTGACAATAGCGCCGATCATCCCGCTTTTTCACCCTGCCGTCGTGGCGTGGTTCGACGCGTGCTTCGCGCGGCCGACCGACGCCCAGGCGCGGGCGTGGCCGCTGATAGCCGGCGGGCACAACGTGCTGATCGCCGCGCCCACGGGGTCGGGCAAGACGCTCGCCGCGTTCCTGTCGGCCATCGACGCGCTGGTGCGGGAGGGGCTCGAATCCGGGCTCCGCGACGAGACGGCCATCGTTTACGTGTCCCCGCTGAAGGCGCTGTCGAACGACGTTCGTCGCAATCTCGAGGCTCCGCTCGCCGGCATCCGGCAGGCGCTGGCTGCGTCCGGGTTGCCGGACGTGGAGATCCGAACGCTCGTGCGGACCGGCGATACGCCGCAGCGCGAGCGAGCAAGCATGCGCAAGCGGGCGCCGCATATCGTCGTGACGACGCCCGAATCGCTGTACGTGCTGCTCGGCTCGGATTCGGGGCGGCGGATGCTGTCGACGACGCGCACGGTGATCGTCGACGAGATCCACGCCGTCGCGTCGAACAAGCGGGGCAGTCATCTTGCGCTGTCGCTCGCGCGGCTCGAAACGCTCGTCGCGCAGCCGCTGCTTCGCGTCGGCCTGTCGGCGACGCAGAAGCCGCTCGACGACATCGCGCGCTTTCTCGTCGGCGTGCCGCCGCGGGCGCCCGGGGCCAACGCTGCGAGCGCGCCGGCGGATGCGACGGCCCGCGCGCCGTGCGAAATCGTGGACTCGGGGCACGTCCGGCCGCGGGACCTGGCGCTCGAGGTGCCGCCGTCGCCGCTTCAGGCAGTGATGTCCGGCGATGGATGGTTGCAGATCTACGCCCGGCTCGCCGATCTCATCGCCCAGCATCGGACGACGCTCGTCTTCGTCAACACGCGGCGCATGGCCGAACGCGTCACGCGCCACCTGTGCGAAATGCTCGGCAGCGAGCACGTAATGGCGCATCACGGAAGTATGGCCAAGGAGCGCCGTCTCGCCGCCGAGCAGCGTCTGAAGAACGGCGAACTCCGCGCACTGGTGGCGACCGCGTCGCTCGAGCTCGGCATCGATATCGGCGATGTCGATCTCGTCTGCCAGCTGGGATCGACGCGCAGGATCTCGACCTTCCTGCAGCGCGCCGGCCGCGCGAGCCATACGGTCGGCGGCGTGCCCAAAGCGCGGCTGTTTCCGCTGTCGCGCGACGAGCTCGTCGAATGCGTCGCGCTGCTCGATGCCGTCGCCCGGGGGGAGCTGGATCGGATCACGATCCCGCTGCAGCCGCTCGACGTGCTGGCGCAGCAGATCGTGGCCGAAGTTGCCTCGCGCGACTGGGGCGAACGCGAGCTGTTCGACGTGCTGACGCGCGCCGCGCCGTATGCGGCCCTCGAATACGACGAGTACCTCGACGTCGTGCGCGTGCTCGCCGAGGGCTTTACGACACGCGGCACGTACCGCGCCGTGTATCTTCACCGCGATGCGGTGAATCACATGCTTCGCGCGCGGCGCGGCGCGCGGCTGACGGCGCTCACGTCCGGCGGAGCGATTCCCGACACTGCGGATTACGACGTCGTTCTCGAGCCGTCGGCGCAGCTCGTCGGAACCGTCAACGAGGATTTTGCCGTCGAGAGCCTCGCCGGCGACGTGTTCCAGCTCGGCAACGCATCGTATAGGATCCGTCGCATCGAGGCGGGTCGCGTACGCGTCGAGGACGCGGTGGGGCAGGCGCCGAACATACCGTTCTGGCTCGGCGAAGCGCCGGCGCGCAGCGACGAACTCTCCGAGGCGGTGTCCCGCCTGCGTGGCGAGATGCGGATCCTGTTGCGCGACGCCGATTCCGCCGCACGGGCGAAGGCGCTGGACGGGCTGCGGCAGCGCGGCATCGACGCCGGCGCGGGCGAGCAACTGGTCGACTATCTGGCCGCGGCGAATGCCGCGCTCGGCACGCTGCCGACTCGGCAAACGGTCGTGCTCGAGCGGTTTTTCGACGAATCGGGCGGCATGCAGCTTGTCATTCATGCGCCGTTCGGAAGCCGTATCAACCGCGCGTGGGGCCTCGCGCTGCGCAAGCGATTCTGCGTGACGTTCAATTTCGAGCTGCAGGCGGCCGCCACCGAGGATGCGATCGTGTTGTCGCTGTCGACGAGTCACAGCTTCGCGCTCGCCGATGTCGCCCGCTATCTGCATTCGCGGTCCGTGCGCACCGTGCTCATCCAGGCGATGCTCGATGCGCCGATGTTCACGGCGCGGTGGCGCTGGATCGCCGGCACGTCATTGGCGCTGCCGCGTTTCAGGGGCGGTCGCAAGATCGCCGCACCGCTTCAGCGCATGCGCGCGGACGACCTGATGGCGTCCGTATTCCCGGAACAGGCCGCATGCGCTGAAAACATCGTCGGCGACCGCGAGATTCCCGATCATCCGCTCGTGCGACAGGTACTCCGCGACTGCCTGTACGAAGCGATGGACATCGAGGGTCTCGAGTCGCTGCTGCGCGATATCGAGGGCGGCGGGGTGTCGATCGTTGCCCGTGACCTTGCGGCACCGTCGCCGCTCGCGATGGAAATCCTGAACGCACGTCCGTACGCCTACCTCGACGACGCGCCGATCGAAGAGCGCCGAACGCAGGCCGTCATCGCGCGCCGCTGGGGTGGCGACGCGGCTGCCGGCGCGCTGGGTCGTCTCGACGCCGACGCGATCGAGCGGGTGCGTGCCGAGGCGTGGCCCGATGCCGCGTCCGCGGACGAGCTGCACGATGCGCTCCTCGGGCTGGGATTCGTCACCGAGGAAGAAGGCCGCCGAAACACCGCATGGCCGGCGTTGCTGGCATCGCTCGCCGCCGCCGGCCGCGCGACGCGCGCGTCGACGTCCGCGGAACACGACGGCGTCATGCTGTGGGTCGCGGCCGAGCGATTGCCGCAGATGATGGCCGTGCATCCGGCGCTTCGGCTCGAGCCCGCCATCACCGTACCGGCCGAGTTCGCCGCGCGGGCGCCGACCCGCGAAGCCGCGCTCGGCGACCTCGTGCGCGGACGGCTCCAGGCCCTCGGCCCGGTCACCGCCGAACGGATCGCCCGGTCGATCGGGTGCGCCGACGGCGACGTGACTGCCGCGCTGGCGACGCTCGTCGCGGACGGCGTTGCGATGCAGGGTGCGTACTCCGGCGATCGGGCGATGGAGTGTTGCGACCGCGGGCTCCTGGCACGCATCCATCGATACACCGTCGCGCGGTTGCGGCGCGAGATCGAACCCGTATCGACACAGGATTTCGTCCGCTTTCTCTTCCGCTGGCAACACGTGGCGCCCGGCGAGCGGCGGCAGGGCCGCGAGGCGCTCGATGCCGTCATCGCGCAGTTGCAGGGATTCGAGGCGCCCGCCGCGGCATGGGAGCTCGAACTGCTGCCGTCGCGCCTCGACGGTTACGACTTCACGTGGCTCGACGACCTGTGCCTGTCGGGCCGCGTCGTGTGGTCGCGGCTGTCGCCTCCCGCGCCGGCAGTGGGCGGGGGT
>JBDTNI010000125.1:0-6306 GCA_039933815.1 Betaproteobacteria bacterium | reverse complement strand
TTACGACATCGCCCGCGAGGTTGTCGCCGACGCCCGCAACGACGAAGGCGAGACGATGATCGAGCGCGCACTCGGTACCGCCGGCATTCTCGCTGCGCAAGGGCTGGACGCCGAGTCGCTGACGGCGGCGCTGCTGGTCGGATTGCCCCACGCCCCCGGCTACGACGAGCGGCGTGTCGAGACCGCGCTCGGCGCCAACGTCGCGACGCTCGTCAACGGGGTGGCGCGGATGGACTCGGTGCAGGGCCTCGCTGCCGGCGTCGACGGTTCCGGGAACGCCGCGCAGGCCGAGAACCTGCGCAAGATGCTGCTCGCGATGGTCGACGACATTCGAGTCGTGCTGATCAAGCTCGCCGAGCGAACGCAGTCGCTGCGGTTCCTGATGAATGGCGACGCGTCGCTGCGCCGCGAGGCTGCGGGCGCCGTGATGGAGATCTACGCGCCGCTCGCAAACCGGCTGGGGTTGTGGCAGCTCAAATGGGAACTCGAGGATCTGTCACTGCGCGCGACGGAGCCGGCCGAGTACAAGCGGATCGCGCGGCTCCTCGACGAGCGCAGGCTCGACCGCGAGCGCTACATCTGCGAAGTCCTCGCGCTGCTGCGCGCGGAGCTGGCGGCCGTCGGGCTCGCCGCCGAGATCAGCGGACGGCCGAAGCACATCTACAGCATCTACAGCAAGATGCGACGCAAGCAGATCGGCATCGATGCGCTGTACGACATCCGCGCCGTGCGGATCCTCGTGGACAGCGTGCGCGAATGCTACACGGCGCTCGGCATCGTCCATCATCTGTGGACGCCGCTGCCGGGGGAGTTCGACGATTACATCGCGAAGCCGAAGGCCAACAACTACCGGTCGCTGCACACGGCGGTCATCGGGCCCGAGGGAAAGCCGCTCGAAGTGCAGATTCGCACGCACGACATGCACCGGCATTCCGAATACGGCGTCGCAGCGCACTGGCGGTACAAGGAAGGTGGCGGCGACGCCGATCGGCGCGACGCGGGCTTCGACGACAAGATCGCATGGCTGCGCCAGATCCTCGACTGGAAGGACGCCGTCGCCGGAACCGGGGAATGGCTGGCCGCGTTCCGCAGCAGCCTGTTCACGGACTCGATCTACGTCCTGACACCGCAAGGCAAGGTCGTCGACCTGCCGCGCGGCGCAACGCCGATCGACTTCGCGTACGCCGTCCACACGAGTCTCGGGCACCGCTGTCGGGGCGCTCGCGTCGACGGCCGGATGGTGCCGCTCGACTACTCGCTGCGCAATGGGCAGCGGATCGAGATCATCACCACCAAGCAGGGCGGGCCGTCACGCGACTGGCTGAACGCCGACCTGGGCTACGTGCAGAGTCATCGCGCGCGGTCGAAGGTGCGGCAGTGGTTCAAGGCGCAGCAGCATGACGAGACGGTGGCGCAGGGACGCGTGATGGTCGAGCGCGAGCTGGCGCGACTCGGACAGACGGCGCTCAAGCTCGAGGCCGTAGCGGCGAAGGCGGGATTCACGAAGAGCGACGATCTCTTCGCCGCCTTCGGGCGCGACGAGATTCACAGCAAGCAGGTGCAGGCGGCGATTCAAGCCGTCGCGCAGCCGGCGACGATCGAGCCCGCGCCGGCCGAGCCGGAAGTCGTCTTGCGTCGAAGCCGCGCGACCGCCAAGGGGCACGGCATCCTCGTGGTCGGCGTCGACCGTCTGATGACGGGTCTCGCGCGATGCTGCAAGCCCGCGCCGCCCGATGGCATCGTGGGCTTCGTCACGCGCGGCAAGGGCATCACGATCCACCGCGCCGCGTGCCCGAATGTCGCGCGGATTCGCCAGCGCGAACCCGAACGGCTGATCGAGGCCGACTGGGGCGCGCCGGACGAATCGCGGTTCCCCGTCGATATCGTCGTTGAAGCGAGCGACCGGCAGGGTCTGCTCCGCGACATTTCGGAACTGCTGACCCGCGAGAAGATCAATGTCACCGCCGTCAACACGCAGACGCGCCAGCATCAGGCGAGGATGGCTTTCACGCTCGAAGTCGAGAGCGTCGCGCAGCTCAACCGTGCGCTGCTGCTCGCACGCGACATTGCCGGCGTGTTCGACGCGACTCGCCGATGAACGCCGCGACGGCGTCGCCGGTCACAGCCGAAGCGGCTTGCCGTAGCCGGTGAGCTCGACGTAGCCGCGCCCCGCGGGCTGGCCGTCGATGGACGCGCGCACCGCACCTTCCCAGTAGATCGTACCGACGCTCGCGCGCGCATCGAGTTCCTGGTCGTCCAGCAACGGCTCGATGCGCAGCTGCACATTGCCGGCACGAACGTCGAAGGCTACCGGGTACGCGATGCCGGTTCGCGTGGATTGCCACTGTCGCGCCGCGGCGAACGCGACGTCCGCCGGCGCGAAGATCCGCACGGCGCCGTGCGCATCGCGGTGGGACCCGCCGGCCCACAGCGTCGCGCCGGCGGCGTCGCGAATGCGGAACGCCATCAGCGCGGCGCCGTCGTCGAGGTTGATGCCCATCCAGTCCCAACCGACGGCGCCGTCGGGAAGATAGCGACTCGACCACTCGTGATCGAGCCACGCGACGCCGGTGACGCGACGCGTGCCGTCCGCGCCGGACACGCGTCCTTCGACGGCGAGCTGTGGCTGCGAGTAGTAGTAGCTCGCATCGTCGGGACTAGGACCCTTGCGGCTCAGCCCGTCGCTGCCTTGCAGCAGCACCGGTGCGCGTGCGTCGAACTCGAGGTCGAGCGCGAAGTCCCGTGCGCGAATGCTCGCGGCGTAACGATCGCCGCGTCGTCGCATCCACCAGTCGACCACGCGAACGTCGAGCACGCGCTCGTCGGCTTTCGCGTCGAAGCCCGCGCGGGCGGCGCGCTGATCGACGGCAAGCCTGCCGGCCGCGGGATCGGCAATCGCCGCGTGCGCAAACAACAGCTGACGCGGCGCGAAACGGCTTCCACTCTGTTCGTTGACGCCCGGTCGACTGCGAAAGAAAGTGACCTGGAACCCGACGCTGCGGCTGCCATTGTCGAGGAAGCCCGTCACGTACCACCATTCGCTGCGGAACGCTGGATGGGCACCTTCGTCCGCGGGGAAGCGCAGGAAGGCATCCGCGTGCACTCCCGGATAGGGGACAGTTGCCAGAGCCGGCCATCCGATCACTGCGATCGGCAGCAGCAGCATTCGGCGACGCGCGCGCACGATCATGCGTCGTCCCGCACGGCGCGCACGGCGGCCATGCTCGTCGCCTGGCGCGCGCCGATGCGCGCGGTCAGCGCCGCGAGCGAGACGAGCGCTGCGGCGAGCCCGGCCAGCGCGAGCCACGGCACGTGCAGCTGCATTCCCCAGTGAAACGACTGGCGGTTGACGACCTCGATCAGGATGATGCCGATGCCGAAGCCCAGAACGAAGCCCCACGCGACGCCGAGCGCCGCCAGCGTCGCGCCTTCGACGGCGAGCATCGTGCCGAGTTGCGCCCGCGTCATGCCCACGTGCCGAAGCATGCCGAATTCGCGGGAACGCGCGAGCGTCTGCGCGACCAGCGCCGCCGACAGGCCGGCCAGCCCGATGACCACCGCCGCCACCTCCAGCGCGTAGGTCACGGCGAACGTTCGGTCGAACGCCGCCAGCGACAGCCGGCGCAGTTCGCGGGGCGTCGCGACGAGCACGCGGCCGGCACCGCCCGCGGTGCGCACGATCGCAGCGCTCACATCGGCCGCCCGGGCGCCCGCAGCGAGCCACAGCGACGCCTCGTTGACGCTGTCGTCGCCCGTCTGCGCAGCGTAACTGCGCCGGTCGACGACGATCGCGCCTTGGGGCCGCGCGTAGTCGCGCCACAGCCCTGCGACGCTGAAGCCGACGTTGCGTCCGCCGAGCGGAAGCGTCAGCGCATCGCCGGCGCGCAGCTTCAGCGCGTCTGCCACGGGTTCGCTGATCCACGCGGCCGGCGGCGCGCCCGCCGCCGGCAATCGAACGTCGCCGACGCTGGCGAGCCGGGTCGCCATCCGCTCGGCGTCGACGTCGCGCGCGAGCAACGTGACGCGCGGCAGTGACGCGTCGAGACGGATCGTCGTTGCGCGGGCGAATTCGCTTCGCGCGAGACCGTCGATGCGCGACAGCCGGTCGCGCTCGTCCTTCGTGAACGCGCCGTCCGCAGCCGCGCGCACGTAGAGGTCGGCGGGAAGCATCACGTCGAGCCAGTCGCCGAGCGATTCGCGGAACGACGTCACCATGATGGCCATCGCCACCATCAGCGAGACGCTCGAGACCATCGCGGCGAGCGTTGCCCCGACGCGTCCCGGCGACGCGCGCATGAAGGCGAGTGCCAGCCTCGCCGGCACGGCGTGCGGCGCGGCGACACGGCGCAGCGCCGCCGCCGCCACCGACGGCAGCACGAGAATGCCGCCGACGACGATCAAAGCGATGGCGGCGTAACCGAACAGCGGCAGCTCGTCGACCGGCGGCAGCAGCGTTGCAAGAATCCCCGCGACGATCATCAATCCTCCAGGCGCGGCGGCGACAGGCGCGGCGATGTCTGCGTCGCCCGCTCTCAGCGCTGCCGCAGGCGACGCGCGACCTGCCTCCCGCGCCGGCAGCGCACTGCCGATGACGGCCGATGCGACGCCGAGCAATCCGAAGGCGACGATGGGCCCCGGTGCGAACGGTATCGACAACGGCTGGCCGCGAAAGAATCCGGCGCCGAGGTCCGGCCCGAAGGCGCCCAGCGCGACCCAGGCCAGCGCGTGGCCCGCGGCAATGCCGATGATCGACGCGGCGGCACCGACGAATGCGGCTTCCCCGACGACGAGCGTCACGAGGCGCAGCCGCGTGATGCCGAGCGTTCGCAGCAGCGCGAACTGCGGACGGCGGCGCGCGATCGACAGCGTCTGCGTCGCGAAGACCAGCATGCTGCCGGTGAAGAGCGCGACGAGCGCGAGCACGTTGAGGTTGACGCGATAGCTGCGCGACAGCCGGGTGGCCGCGTCGAGGCGCGACTGCGGACGCGCAACGGCGACACCGGGCGGCAGCAGCGCCTGTATCCGCTGCTCGACGACGCGCGCATCCGCGCCCGGGACGAGACGCAGATCGACGCGGGTCAGGCGTCCGTTCAGCGCGAAAGCATCCTGAACCGCCGCGATGTCCATCGCCGCATAACGCGTCGCACCGTCCGCGCGTCCCGCCACGCGCAGCGTGAACGGATTGGGCAGCGACGTGACGACGATCGTGTCGCCGATACCGGCGTCGAGCCACCGTAACGCGGAACTGCTGGGGAACACGGCGTCGGGACGCAGCAGGTCGAGCCGATCGGCGCCCGAGCCGACGAGCGATGGCGTGATCGATGCGGCGCGAAAGACGTCGACACCGGCGAGGGTCAGCGTGCCGTCGCGTCCGCGGATCGTTGCATCGACCTCGACCACGGGGCTTGCCGCGGCCACGCCGTCGACAGCGGCGAGCTGCGGGTACAGGCGCTCGTCGAAACCGGCTCGCGGTCCCTGTACTTCGAGGTCGGCGTTACCGGAAAGCGTCGCGAGCCCCGTCTCGAGCGCGCCGACTGCCGCGCCGTTGATCGTCTCGACCGCGTAGCCCAGGGCGACGCCGAACGCGATGGCGACGACGGCAACGAGCGTTCGCCCGCGCAGCAGCGCCGGGAGGCCGCCGGTCACTGCACGCGCGATGCTGACGGACGGCGCTTGCACGTCAGTCGACGTCGTCGCTGTGCGCCGCGATCAGGCCGGCGGCGGTCAGCCGGTACACGCGATCGGCGGATGCGGCCGCCCGGCGCGAATGGGTCGCCAGCACGCACGCGGTGCCGCTGGCGCGCACCGCGCGGCGGAACAGCGCAATCACCTCCGCGGCGATTCCCGGATCGAGATTGCCGGTCGGTTCATCGGCGAGCACGAGCGAAGGCGAATGGACGAGGGCGCGCGCGATCGCAATTCGCTGCAGCTCGCCGCCCGAGAGTTCGCGCGGCAGGCTCTGCTCGCGGCCTTCGAGTCCGACAGCCGCGATCATCTCCGCGGTCCTCGCATTTGCAGCATCGCCGTACCTGCCGTTGAGCGCGAGCGGAAGGGCAATGTTGTCGGCGACGCTGAGGTAGGGCAATACGTGAAACGCCTGGAACACGAAACCCATCCGTGCGCGGCGCAACGCCGTCAGCGCGTCGTCGTCCTGGCCGGCGAGGTCGACGCCAGCCACGCGAACCGAGCCTGAATCGACGCGCTCGAGACCGGCGATGATGTTGAGGAGCGTCGACTTCCCGACGCCCGATGCGCCGATGATGGCGACGGATTCACCGCGCCCGACGTCGAGCGACACGCCGGAGA
>JBDTNI010000124.1:0-6309 GCA_039933815.1 Betaproteobacteria bacterium | reverse complement strand
ATCGACGTAGTTCGAGATCGACTGCCCGGTGGCGGACCGCGGCAGGAGCCGCATCAGCGTCGCGACGTCCTCGAGCGTGGGAACGACCTTCTCGATGCCCGAGATGGCGACGTGCACCTTCGGCAGCGTGGTTGTCAGCGTCGCATTGCCCTCGTTGGTCACGATGACGACCGAACCCGTTTCGGCGATGAAGAAATTGCCGCCGGAAATTCCCATGTCGGCATTGAGATAATGACCGCGCAGTTCCTCGCGCGCCTCGAGGCACAGTTCGTCGATGCTTTCCTTGCGCGGCTTGCCGTGGCGCTTGTGGAACAGGTCGGCAACCTCGTCGCGCGACTTGTGCAGCGCCGGTCCGATGATGTGGGACGGCGGCTCGTAGTCGTTGATCTGCAGGATGTACTCGCCGAGATCGGTCTCGACGACCGTCAACCCGGCGGCTTCGATCGCGTGATCGAGCGCGGATTCCTCCGACACCATCGACTTCGACTTGATGATCTTGCGCACGCCGTGACGCGCCGCGATCTCGAGCACCAGGGCATTGACGTCGGCCGGCGTTTCCGCGTACACCACGGTGGCGCCGCGGGCGCGCGCGTTTTGTTCGAAGATCGTCAGCCAGACGTCGAGGTCGTCCAGCGTCCGCTGACGAATCGCGCGTGCCGCCTCGCGCGTCGCTTCGACGTCGTCCAGTTCGGTGAGCGCCGCACGCCGCTTCTCGACGAACTTGCCCTTGATCTTCGTCAGGTTGTACTGGAGCTGCGCGTCGTGCAGCTTGACGTGCGCCCGCTCCTTGAAGTGCATCGACGCGATTTGCATCCGTGGCGCTCCGTCAGGTGCCCGACGAGCTGTCGCCGGCGAGGACTTCCGCGATGTGGATCACGCGCGTCGCATCGCCGCGACGTCGCAACCGACCCTCGATGTTCAACATGCAGCCGAGGTCGCCCACCACCACGGCATCGGCGCCGCTGTTGACGATATGCTGGCATTTGTTGTCGGCCAGCCGCGACGAGATTTCCCCGAACTTGACGGCGAACGTGCCCCCGAATCCGCAGCAGGTCTCGCACTCAGCCATCTCGGAGAGCTCTACACCGTCCATCGCGCCGAGCAGCGTCCGCGGCTGCGTCTTCACGCCCAACTCACGCAGGCCGGCGCACGCGTCGTGATAGGTGACCGTCCCGCGGAAAGTGCCCGGTACGGACGCCATCTTCAGCACGTTCACGAGAAAATCGGTCAGCTCGAACGTCTTCGCGGCCAGCGCGTCGACGCGGCGGGACCAGTCCGCATCGTCCGCGAACAGCTCGGGATAATGCGTCCTGATCATGCCGCCGCACGAACCCGACGGCGCGACGAGATAATCGCAGCCCTCGAAATCCTCGACGACGCGCCGCGCCAGCGCGATCGTGTCGGCGCGGTCGCCCGAGTTGTACGCGGGCTGGCCGCAACACGTCTGCGCCGCTGGCACGTAAACCTCTGCGCCGCCCGCCTCGAGCAGGCGCAGCGCCGCGAAACCGATCGACGGCCGCATCAGATCGACGAGGCAGGTCACGAAGAAACCGACACGCATTGTTAGTATCCGAAAACTCGTTCGATGTTAGCACGCGCCGCGGAGCGTCTCCGCCGCGCGAGGACGCGCGCGGGCTAGGGAAAATTCGACTGCGTGAGCGCGATCGCGCAAAGGCCGATGAGCTGCTGCGGCAGGATGCCCAGCACCAGCAGCAGAAGGCCGTTGGCGGACAGCGCGAGCCAGGCGTCGCCGCGTACGACGATTGGCGCGGTCTCCACCGCATCGTCGAAATACATCAGCTTGACGATGCGCAGGTAGTAGAAGGCGCCGATCAGCGACGTCAGCACGGCGATTACGGCCAGCCACACGAATCCGTCGGTGACCGCCGCCTCGATCACCATGAACTTCGCGTAGAAGCCGATCGTCGGAGGCAGACCCGCCAGGGAGAACATGACCAGCAGCATGATGAACGCCCACCAGGGCGAACGCTGGTTCAGCCCTTTGAAGTCGTCGAGCTGGTCGCTCTCGAACCCCTGGCGCGACAGCAGCATCACGACGCCGAACGAAGCCAGGCTCGTCAGCGCGTACGACACCGTGTAGAACATCGCGGCCGAGAATCCGTACCGGTTGGCCGTGAGGAAGCCGAGGAGCATGTAGCCCATGTTCGCGATGGTCGAGTAGGCGAGCATGCGCTTGACGTTCGTTTGCGAGATCGCGACCAGATTGCCGAGCACCATCGACAGCACCGATAGCACGATCAGCATGCCTTGCCAGTCGATCGCCGTGCCCTGCAGCGCGCCGGAGAGGATGCGCAGCGTCATCGCGAACGCCGCGATCTTGGGCGCCGTGCCGATCAGGAGCGTCACGGCCGTCGGCGCGCCGTCGTACACGTCCGGCACCCACATGTGATACGGCACCACGGCCAGCTTGAACGCGAGGCCCGACACGACGAACACGAGGCCGAACGTCAGCAGCAGTCCGCTGCCCCGTCGCCCGTAGATCACGCGGGCCACGGTGTCGAGATCCAGCGAGCCCGTCGCGCCGTAGATCATCGACATGCCATAGAGCAGCATGCCGGACGCCAGCGCGCCGAGCACGAAGTACTTCATCGCGGCCTCCGACGATCGCGGATGATCGCGCGGCGACGCGACGAGCGCGTACAACGACAGCGACATCAGCTCGAGGCCGAGGTAGAGCGTCAGGAAATTCGCACCGGTTATCATCACCTGCATGCCGAGCAGCGCGAAAAGCACGAGGACGAAGACGTCGCCCCGGAAGAGGTTCCTCGCCGCGAGATAGGTACGCGAGTAGAACAGCATCAGCGACACCGACAGGAAGCACGCGATGCGCAGAAAGTCGGCGAGCATGTCGTCAATGATCAGGCCGTGGTAGCCCTTGATCGGGTCGATGCGCAACGTCGTCAGCGTCACGCAGGTCGCGAGCAGCAGCGTGAGTTGGGTCAGCCAGTAGCTGACGTGCCGGCGCGGCTCCGGCACGAACAGGTCGACGAGCAGAATCAGCGACGCAGCCGCGAGGACGACGATCTCCGGCAGTGCGGACCAGTAGTTGAGTTCGGCGAGCATCGTGGCCTATAGCTTCGATCGTGCGACGATCTGCAGCAGATCGGATACCGAAACGTGCATGACATCGATGAACGGCCTGGGCCACAGACCCATCAGCAGGACCGCCGCGGCGAGCACGCCGAGCAGCCAGAACTCGCGCCGGCCGACGTCGGTCAGCTTCGCGACGTTGGCGTTGGCCACTGCGCCGAAGATCACCCGCTTGTACATCCAGAGCGTGTAGGCGGCGCCGAGGATCAGCGTGACCGCCGCGCCGAATCCGAGCCAGAAATTCGCCTTGACCGCCGCCAGTATGACCAGGAACTCGCCGACGAAGCCCGACGTGCCCGGCAGCCCGGCGTTCGCCATCGCGAACAGCATCATGAAGGCGGCGAACTTCGGCATCGTGTTCACGACGCCGCCGTAATCCGCGATCAGCCGTGAATGCATGCGGTCGTACATCACGCCCACACAGAGGAACATCGCCGCCGAGACGAAGCCATGCGACAGCATCTGCGCGAGCGCGCCTTCGATGCCGAGCTGGCTGAACAGGAAGAATCCGAGCGTCACGAACCCCATGTGCGAGATCGACGAATAGGCGATCAGCTTTTTCATGTCGGTCTGGACGAGCGCCACGAAGCCGATGTAGATCACCGCGATCAGCGACAGCGTGATGACGAAGCCCGACAGGTATCGCGACGCATCCGGGAGAATTGGCATGATGAACCGGATGAAGCCGTACGCGCCGATCTTGAGCGTGATGGCGGCCAACACGACCGAGCCCCCGGTGGGCGCCTCCACGTGCGCGTCCGGCAGCCACGTGTGCACCGGCCACATCGGGACCTTGACCGAGAATGCGAGGAAGAAGGCGACGAACAGCATCAGCTGCGTCGACATCGCGAGCGGCACGTTGTACCAGTCGAGGATCTCGAAACTCTCGGACACGCTGTAGAGGTAGATCAGCGCGACCAGCATCAGCAGCGAGCCGAGGAGCGTGTACAGGAAGAACTTGACGGCGGCGTAGACGCGGTTCGGACCGCCCCAGACGCCGATGATCAGGTACATCGGGATCAGCATGGCCTCGAACACGAGGTAGAACAAAATGCCGTCGAGCGCGGCGAACACGGCGTTCATCAATCCCGACATGACCAGGAAAGCCGCCATGTACTGCGCGACGCGCGTGGTGATCACCTCCCAACCTGCCCATACGACGAGAACGGTGACGAAGCTGTTCAGCAGGATGAACAGCATCGAAATGCCGTCGACACCCAGGTGATAGTGGATGTCGAAGCGTGGTATCCAGTCGGCGGTCTCGACGAACTGCATCGCCGATGTCGTGGTGTCGAACCCGGCGTACAGCGGTACGGTGACGAGCGCACCCGCCAGCGCGCCCGCGAGCGCGATCCAGCGCGCGATGACGGCGTCTCGATCGCGGCCGACGACGAGCACGGCAACGCCGGCGACGATCGGCACCCAGATGGCCAGCGACAGGTAGGGCGCGATCAAAGCCGAACCCCGTCCGCGGCATCCACCGGCGTGGCGTTCGTCGCCGAAACGGGTTCAAGGCTGCTCAAGAACGTCATCGCACGCCCCACCAGTACAAGAGCCCGAAGACACCGACGATC
Source organism: Betaproteobacteria bacterium (assembly GCA_039933815.1). Classification (GTDB taxonomy): domain Bacteria; phylum Pseudomonadota; class Gammaproteobacteria; order Burkholderiales; family Casimicrobiaceae; genus VBCG01. The sequence goes on along the minus strand of JBDTNI010000124.1, from coordinate 1,624 downwards.
ATCACGAACGCGTAGTGATACACATAGCCCGACTGGATCCTGCGGAACGCCGCGGATAGGGCGCCGACGAGACGGGCCGATCCGTTGACGATCCAGCCGTCGATGATCGTGCGATCGCCGACGTTCGACGCGAACCGTCCGAGCAGCCGGGCGCCGCCCGCGAAGAACCAGCCGTTGAAGCGATCGAAGTAGTACTTGTTGTCCAACAGCGTATTCAATGCGGGCAGGCGCGCACTTATGCGCGATGGCGCCGACGGGTTGATCAGATACAGGTAGACCGCGCACGCGATGCCCGCGACGGCGAGCCAGAACGGCGCCTGCGTAAAGCCGTGCAGCACGAACGCCAGCGGACCGTGCCATTCGTCCTTCAACTCGGCGAGGACGGCGTGGGGCTCGCGCACGACGATGGCGTTCGCGAACCAATCGCCGAACAGCATCGGCTGGATGTACACCCACCCGGCGAAAACCGATGGCAGCGCAAGCAGGACCAGCGGCACCGTCACCACCCACGGCGATTCGCGCGGCGGCCCGTGCGCGTGACCGTGGTCGTCGGCCTCCGCCGCCGCCGCGTCGGATGATGCGCCGTGCGCATGCGGGTCGTCCGTGCCGTGGCCGCCACCGGTGTGGACGCCCGGCGTGTTGGGACCGAAGCGCTCCGGACCGTGGAAGGCCAGGAAAAGCATCCGGAACGAGTAGAAGGCCGTGACGAATACACCGGCCAGGACGGCGAACAGCGCGAAGCCGTGGCCCCCCACGTGCGACAGCCTGACGGCGTCGATGATCGCGTCCTTCGAGAAGAACCCGGCGAACGGCGGAATGCCTGCGAGCGCGAGCGAACCGATCACCGCCGTGGCATACGTGATCGGCATGTAGCGGCGCAGCCCGCCCATCCGGCGCAGGTCCTGCTCGTGGTGCATCGCGATAATCACCGAGCCTGCACCGAGGAACAGCAGCGCCTTGAAGAACGCGTGCGTCATCAGGTGAAAGATCGCCGCCGAGTACGCCGAGACGCCCAGGGCCACCGTCATGTAGCCGAGTTGCGAGAGCGTCGAATATGCGACGACCCGCTTGATGTCGTTCTGCACGATGCCGAGGAAGGCCATGAACAGCGCGGTGATCGAACCGATGATCGTCACGAAGGACAGCGCCGTGTCCGACCATTCGAACAGCGGGCTCATCCGCGCCACCATGAAGATGCCGGCCGTCACCATCGTCGCAGCGTGGATCAGCGCGGAAATGGGCGTCGGGCCTTCCATTGAATCGGGCAGCCAGACGTGCAGCGGCACCTGCGCGCTTTTCCCCATCGCGCCGATGAACAGACAGATGCAGATCGCCGTCATCAGCGACCACGCGGCGCCGCCCCACGGTGAAAACGTCGTCGCCGACAGCGACTCCGCCTTGGCGAACACTGGTGCGTACTCGAGCGTGCCGAAATATGCGAGCACGAGCCCGATACCCAGCACGAACCCGAAATCGCCCACCCGGTTCGCGAGAAAAGCCTTCAGGTTGGCGTAAATGGCCGTCGGGCGCGTGTACCAGAAGCCGATCAGCAGGTAGGACACGAGGCCGACCGCCTCCCAGCCGAAGAACAGCTGCAGGAAGTTGTTGCTCATCACGAGCATCA
>JBDTNI010000123.1:0-6348 GCA_039933815.1 Betaproteobacteria bacterium | reverse complement strand
GTCTTGCCCTTGCCGTGCGACAGCAGCCAGTTGAGGCGCGCGCCGATCAGCATGACGACGTCGGCCTCCGGCAGCACGTACGAGCGTGCCGCGGCCGCCGATTGCTCGTGGGTGTCGGGCAGCAAACCCTTGGCCATCGCCATCGGCAGGTACGGGATGCCGGTCTTTTCGACCAGCGCCCGGACCTCGGCCTCCGCCTGGGCATAGGCGGCGCCCTTGCCGACGATGATCAGCGGCCGCTTGGCGGACCTGAGCAGCCCAAGCGCACGGTTCACCGATTCGGGCGACGGTATCTGGCGCGGCGCTGGATCGACGACCTTGATCAGCGATTGCCTGCCCGCCTCGGCGTCGACCGTCTGCGGAAAGAGCTTCGCGGGAAGGTCGAGGTAGACGCCGCCCGGCCGGCCCGACACGGCGGCACGGATCGCGCGCGCAACGCCGACGCCGATGTCCTCGGCATGCAGCACGCGGAAGGCCGCCTTGGCAAGCGGCTTGGCGATCGCCAGCTGGTCCATCTCCTCGTAGTCACCCTGCTGCAGGTCGACGACCTCGCGCTCGCTCGAGCCGCTGATGAGAATCATCGGAAAACAATTCGTCGTCGCGTTGGCGAGCGCCGTCAGCCCGTTCAGGAAGCCCGGTGCCGACACCGTCAGGCAGATGCCGGGCTTCTGCGTGATGAAGCCGGCGATCGACGCGGCGTAACCGGCATTCTGCTCGTGGCGAAACGAGATCACGCGCATGCCCGACGCCTGGGCCTTGCGCGTGAGATCCGTGATCGGGATGCCGGGCAGCCCGAAGATCGTATCGATCCCGTTGAGCTTCAGCGCATCGATCAGCAGGTGGAAGCCATCGGTCTCAGCCCGGGCCTGCGTCTCTGTCTGCACGCCGGCCGCCGTGTCGTGGCCACTGCCGGTGACAGCCGGTGCCGTTTCCTTGCGCGATGCGGTGACGTTCTCCATCGACTCTCTCCTTGAACTGTCCGGACGCTCGCGCCCGCTTTTTTCCGGCCTGCGCTCTTGGCGGCACTCGCGTCTCGGTCGAACAGGCAGTTCCGGGTCACGTTGCCTACGGCGATTGGTCCGATCCCCGCCGCGCCGTGACCGGGCCGTTAAGGTATGTGATATACCAAGCGTAGTCAACCGGTGGACCGGGGCCGCCGCAACCGACGTGCGGGCCCGCGCTCGAGCCGTCCCGGCGTCAGCCCGGGAATGGCGTCGAGGTCGCCACCGGCCGCAATCAGTTGCGCCCCTTCCGTCAGCAGGAATTCGCGAAATGCCACGGCGATCGCCGGAAGCCGCTTTCGCGCGCGATGAACCACGTACCAATGCCGCCAGGCGGGAAACCCGTCGACGTCGAGCACGGCGAGATTGCCGGAGCGCACGTCGAGCGCGATCGCGTGTGACGACAGGAAAGACAGTCCCATGCCGGCGATGACCGCCTGCTTGATCGTTTCGTTGCTGCGAATCTCCATCGCGGCGCGAATGCGCGGCGCATCGGCGCCGAACGCGTCCTGCATCGAGCGGAACGTGTCGGAACCGTGCTCGCGAACGATGAAGGGTTCCTCGAACACGCGGGCGCGGGAGACGCGGTGGCCGGCGAGCGGATGGCCAGGCGCCGCGACGATGACATAGGCGTGCGGCGCGAACGGCGTGTGCACGGTCTCGTCGTCGTCGGGCGGGCGGACCATCACCGCGAGATCGGTGAGGTTGTCGGCGAGCCGCCGCAGCAGTTCCTCGCGGTTGTGCACTTCGAGGTTGAGCGTCACGCCCGGATGACGCTGCGAGAACGCGGCGAGGAGGCGCGGGAAGAAGTAGTCGCCGGCGCTGATCACGGCAACGTTCAGCTTCCCACGCGCGCCGCGCTTCAGTTGCGCCATCGCGTCGTCGGCGTCGCGGAACAGCGCTTCGATGCGCCGGCTGTGCACGAGCAATTCGTCGCCGGCGGCCGTCAGCTGCAGCCTGCGCCCGAGGCGCTCGAACAGCGGCAGGCCCGCATGGCCTTCCAGCGCCCGGATCTGCGCGGAAATCGCCGGCTGCGTCAGGTGCAGCGCCGCGGCCGCTTTCGAGAAGCTCATGTGCTCGGCGACGGCCGAGAAGATCGTCAACTGGCGCAGTGTCGCGTGACGCATCCCGAATATATAACTGGTTGCTTATGCATTACACAACAATTTCAAGCTTTCACTTATGGATATGCTCGCCTAAGCTGCGGGTACTGGACCGATCAACCCTCCGCGAGACACCGATGAACGCTACCCGCACCGCCACCACCCTTCACGACGATTGCGAAGCGCTCAATGCCGCGTTCGCCGAGCTCGATCTCGAATGGCAATGGGACCCGCAGCTCTATGCGTCGCTGGCGTCCGTTGACGGCGAAAGGGCGCGCGTTTGCGCGTACCTGACCCGGCATCAGCCGCACCTTTCCAAGGTTTATGACATCGCGTCGCTGTGCGACCACGTCCTGGCCGCTCGCCACCGTCACTCAGCGCCCGCCGAAGCGGCGGCTTGACGCCCGGGGCCGGCGCGCTCTGACACCGCGCGGGACGCCCCACGCGACGCGGGACGCCCCACGCTACCCTCCGCCGTGGCTTTGGTATATAAGATACGCAGTGCCACCGGATAAAGCCGCGCGCCGCGAGCGGCGCGAAAGCGCGCACCCGGTGCCTTCACGGAGGAGAACCATCGGTGTCCACAGTCCCCGGCGCGGGCGCGTCAGCGGTTTCGCTCGTCCTGCAGCCGCTGTCGAGCAACGTCAGCTTCAGGGATCAGGCCTACGCGGCGCTGAAGCAGGCGATCATGAACGCCGACATCTACTCGCATGCCGAGGAGTTGCGGCTCGACGAGCGCCAGCTGTCGCGCTCGCTCGGCGTGTCGCGTACGCCGATCCGCGAGGCAATGACGTTGCTCGAGCAGGAGGGCTTCCTGCGCACCCTGCCGCGTCGTGGCATCTTCATCATCCGCAAGACCAAGCGCCAGATCATCGAGATGATCGAAATGTGGGCGGCCCTCGAGAGCATGGCGGCGCGGCTCGCGACGGTCAACGCGACCGATGAGGAAATCGCGTCGCTGCGGACGATGTTCGACGAGTTCCGCAATTCCGCGCCTGCCGAGCATATCCACGAGTACTCCGACGCGAACATCGCGTTTCATCAGGCGATCATCCGGCTGTCGGGCTCGCACCTGATGGGCAAGACGATCGAGAACCTGTTCATCCACGTCCGCGCGATTCGCCGGCTCACGATCTCGCAGAGCGATCGGGCGGCACGGTCCATCGTCGATCACATGCGCATCATCGAGGCGCTGGAACACCGCGACACCGAGCTTGCTGAACGGCTGGTACGGCAGCATTCGCTAGACCTCGCCGCGCATGTCGACAAGCACTGCGACTTCCTCGAATGATGAACGATCCGGTGATTGTCGACACGTCCAGACTCCGCGGCGCGCGCGGCGTCAAGCGGCGTCCGAAGGGTCGGCCGGTCGACGCGGAGGCGCTCGCCGATGTCCGTCGCCTGCTCGGCGATGCACCGCGAGAACGCTCGCTTCTCATCGAGCATCTGCACCGGATCCAGGATGCCCGCGGCTGCCTTCCCGCGGCTCACCTGGTTGCCCTCGCCCTGGAGATGAAGCTCGCGATGACGGAGGTGTACGAAGTCGCGACGTTCTACCACCATTTCGACATCGTCGACGACGGCGACGCGCCGCCGCCGCCGATCACCGTCCGCGTCTGCGAGACGCTGTCGTGCCAGATGGCGGGCGCGGCGGCGTTGCGTCAATCGCTCGAAGCGCGCGGCGATCCACGCGTACGCGTCGTCGGTGCACCGTGCGTCGGGCGCTGCGAGCACGCGCCGGTGGCCGTCGTCGGTCGCAATCCCGTCGACCGCGCCACGGCGCAGCGCGTTGCCGACGCGATCGAGGGCGGCGCCGTCGAGCCACCGGCCGGCGCCTGCACCGACCTCGCTGCCTACCGCCGCGACGGCGGCTACAGCACGCTGCAGGACTGCGTCGGCGGCGCGAAGACCGTCGACGCCGTGATCGCCGAGCTGGAGCAGTCGGCGCTGCGCGGGCTCGGGGGCGCCGGATTCCCGTCGGGACGCAAGTGGCGGATCGTCCGCAGCGAGCCTGCCCCGCGGCTGATGGCGATCAACATCGACGAGGGCGAGCCCGGGACGTTCAAGGACCGCTTCTACCTCGAGCGCGACCCGCACCGGTTCCTCGAGGGGATGCTGATCGCCGCGTGGGCGACGGGCATCGACGAGATCTATATCTACCTGCGGGACGAATACGCCGCGTGCCGCGCGCTGCTCGCGCGCGAGCTCGACGCGCTGGCGGCCGATCCGCCGTGCCCGCTCCCCCGCATCCACCTGCGCCGCGGCGCAGGCGCCTACATCTGCGGCGAGGAGTCGGCGATGATCGAGTCGATCGAGGGCAAGCGCGGCATGCCGAGGCTTCGCCCGCCGTATGTCGCACAGGTCGGGCTGTTCGATCGCCCGACGCTCGAGCACAACATGGAAACGCTCTACTGGGTGCGCGACATCCTCGAGCGCGGCGGGCAGTGGTTCGCCGGCCAGGGCCGCAATGGCCGCAAGGGCCTGCGCTCGTTCTCGGTGTCGGGCCGCGTGGCGAACCCGGGCGTGCACCTCGCGCCGGCGGGCATCACGCTGCGCGAGCTCGTCGACGAATACTGCGGCGGCATGCAGCCCGGTCATGCGTTGTACGGTTACCTGCCGGGTGGCGCGTCGGGCGGCATCCTGCCCGCGTCGCTCGCCGACATCCCGCTCGACTTCGACACGCTGCAGCCGCACGGCTGCTTCATCGGGTCCGCGGCGGTCATCGTGCTGTCGCAGCACGATCGCGCACGTGACGCGGCGTTGAATCTCATGCAGTTCTTCGCCGAGGAATCCTGCGGCCAATGCACGCCGTGCCGCGTGGGCACGGTCAAGGCCGTCGACCTGATGACCGCCCCCGTGTGGGACCGGCCGCTGCTCGACGATCTCTCGCGGGCGATGGTCGACGCGTCGATCTGCGGGCTGGGACAGGCGGCACCCAATCCCGTGCTGTGCGTCTTCAAATATTTCCCGCACGAAGTGAGCGAGGATCGATCATGAATGCCCCGCACGACATGCTCGTTGCGCAGGAGCCCATCGTCTTTAGCCTGAACGGCGTCGACGTCAGCGCAGCACCGGGCGAAACGATCATCCAGGCGGCGGATCGACTGGGCGTCGACATCCCGCGCCTCTGCTACAAGCCCGGTTACCGCGCGGACGGCAACTGCCGCGCCTGCATGGTCGAGATCAACGGCGAGCGCGTGCTCGCCCCGTCGTGCTGCCGGCAACCGACGCCGGGTATGGCAGTGTCGAGCACGAGCCCGCGCGCCATCCATTCGCAGAAGATGATCGTCGAGCTCCTTGCCTCCGACATGCCGGCGCGGACGTACAAGACCGACTCCGAGCTCGACCGCTGGCAGCGCGCGCTCGGCGTCGGCGTACCGCGGTTCGCGCCGCGCGCGCAGCCCGCCGCCGACGTGTCGCATCCGGCGATGAGCGTGAACCTCGACGCCTGCATCCAGTGCACGCGCTGCGTGCGCGCGTGCCGTGAGGAGCAGGTGAACGACGTCATCGGCTACGCGTTTCGCGGATCGAATTCGAAAATCGTCTTCGATCTCGACGACGCGATGGGCGAGTCGACGTGCGTCGCGTGCGGCGAATGCGTGCAGGCGTGCCCGACCGGCGCGCTGGCGCCCGCGAACAACGCGTTCACGGAGCCGATCGACCGCAAGGTCGCATCGGTGTGTCCGTATTGCGGCGTCGGCTGCCAGGTCACCTACCATATCCACGACGACCGGATCGTCCACGTCGAAGGCCGCGACGGACCGGCGAACCACGAGCGGCTGTGCGTGAAGGGCCGTTTTGGCTTCGATTACGTGAGCCACCCGCACCGGCTGACCGTGCCGCTGGTCCGGCGCGCCGACGTTGGGAAATCGGCCGACTTCACCGTGGACCCGGCCAATCCGCTCGCGGCGTTTCGCGAAGCGACGTGGGAGGAGGCGCTGGCACTCGCCGGCGGCACGCTGAAGAATATCCGCGATACGCGCGGTCCGTCCGCGCTCGCGGGCTTCGGCTCGGCGAAGGGCAGCAACGAGGAGGCGTACCTGTTCCAGAAGCTGGTCCGTACGGGCTTCGGCACGAACAACGTCGACCACTGCACGCGCCTGTGCCATGCATCGAGCGTCGCGGCGCTGCTCGAGGGCATCGGCTCGGGCGCCGTCTCGAATCCCGTGATGGACGTGACGCAGGCCGACGTCGTGCTGCTGATCGGCGCAAATCCCGTCTCCAACCACCCGGTTGCGGCGACG
>JBDTNI010000122.1:0-6439 GCA_039933815.1 Betaproteobacteria bacterium | reverse complement strand
ACCGGCGCGCGGTGGGAATGGGAAACTGCAGCACGCCCACCTGCAGCGGAACGAGGGCCACGGGCCACGAGGGCTTATGCGGCACCATGACCGACAGCGGCGAGAAGCAGCCGTGGTCGAGCGCGCGGTGCTGGAAGAACGACAGGTCGAATTCCCTCGCCATCAACACGTTGCCGATGTGCAGGGCGAGCGCGGGATGGCCGGGAACCGGCGGCAGGTTGCGCGGCCCGCCGCCCTCGTCGGCGACCGCCCACGACTCGCCGAACCCGAGCGAAAAAGCCGAATAGTGATCGAAAAAAAACGACGTGACGTGGTCGTTGTAGACGAACAGCAACACGTCCGGCCGCTTGGCCGCCAGCCATTGCTGGATCGGCCGATACGCGTCGAAGATCGGCGACCAGACCGGATCGCCGGCCTTGTCATTGTCGAACGCGAAGCCGATCGTCGGTGTATGCGAGGTGGCGATCGCTCCGACTACGTTGGCCATGGCAACTCCTGGTTGACTTCAGCTGCGTAAACAACCGTTCGCGCTACGGCTCCATGCCGTTCCGGCGCTTGGCCGACGCGGCAACCTCGGACGCGCAGAACGCCAGCACGGCCCTGGCGGCCGGCACCTGCGACGACGCCACGCACAAGGCGCCGGCGAACACAGTGATCGACTGGATGGAAGTAGGCAGCCGGCCGACGATGTCGATGCCGGGCAGCGCCATCAGTTCGCTCAGCTGCTGGATGCCGACGTCGGCGTCGCCGCGCGCGACGAGCGTTCCGACGGCGACACCCGGTGGCGCCTCGACGAGTTGCGGACCCTGGCGCCGATCGTCGCGCCACCGTTCGAGCAACGCGACGAGATGGCGGCCGCTCGGTCCGGTCGAATAAGCGATACGCCGTGCCGCCATGACGGCCTGCCGCACCGCCGCTTCGCTGGAGAGATCGGGATGAGCCGCGCCGGCGGGCACGGCGACGGCGATAGGCGAGCGCGCGACGTCCACGCGCGACGACGGATCGAGGCGACCTTCCCCGGCGAGATCGCCGATGGCGTCGCTCGCCAGCACGACAATGTCTGCCGCCTCGCCGCGCCGGACACGCTTCGCCACGTCGACGCCGCCGACGGACTCGACGGCAACCGGCGTGCCGTGCCGCGTTTCATAGTCGGCGGCGAGCTCCACGAGTATGCGGCGCACGGCCATCGACGACAGGATCTTGACGGCTGGGCTACTTTGGCCGGGTGCGGAGGTCGCGGGCATCGTGCTCAATCAACGTAACGCAGCCCCGCGTTGCGCAGCGGCTCGCGCATACCGTACATGTCGAGGCCAAGGACGCCATCGGCCAGCTTCGAGCGCTTGGCGCCCTCGTTCGCCTCGCGCGCGGCGGCGGCATCGAGCGTCGTCTGCGCCAGCGCGGCCGGCACGACGACCACGCCGTCGTCATCGGCGACGACGACGTCGCCCGGAGTGACGAGCGCGCCAGCGCACACCACGGGAATGTTGACGGAACCGAGCGTCGCCTTCACCGTGCCCTTCGCCGAGATCGCCCGGCCCCACACGGGAAATCGCATCTCGGTGAGGACGCGCACGTCGCGCACGCCCGCGTCGATGACCAGCCCGCGGGCGCCACGCGCCTTGAAGCTGGTCGCCAGCAGGTCGCCGAAGTAGCCGTCGCTGCATGCGGCGGTCACGGCGGCGACGACGATGTCGCCGGGTTGCAGCTGCTCGGCCACCACGTGCAGCATCCAGTTGTCGCCGGGTTGCAGCAGCACGGTCACCGCCGAGCCCGCCACCCGGGCCCCGGAGTAGATGGGTCGCATACAAGGCTGTAGCAGGCCCATGCGACCCATCGCCTCGTGCGTCGTTGCAACGCCGAGCGCGCCGAGCCGCGTGGCGATTGCAGCGTCGACGCGACGGATATTGCGATACACCACACCGAGTTCGTACATGAATCAGAGCCCTTTCGCGTCGAGCATTGCATCGAGCCGCGGGTAGACGCGGCGCGCATTCGTCTCGTAGATCTTCCGGCGCTCCGCCGGGTCGACGTGCGCAGCCTCGATGTAGCGCTTCGTATCATCGTAGTGGTGCCCGGTTTCCGGGTCGATGCCGCGCACCGCGCCGATCATTTCACTTGCAAACAGGATGTTGTCCACGGGGATCACGCGCGTCAGCAGGTCGATGCCCGGCTGGTGATAGACGCACGTATCGAAGTACACGTTGTTCAGCACGTGAACCTGTAGTAGCGGCTTCTTCATTTCCTGCGCGAGTCCCCGAAACCGCCCCCAGTGATAGGGAACGGCGCCGCCGCCGTGCGGAATCACGAATCGCAACGCCGGAAACTGCTGGAAAATGTCCGACATCACGCACTGCATGAACGCGGTCGTGTCCGCGTTCAGGTAGTGGGCGCCGGTCGTGTGGAAGCAGGGATTGCAGCTCGTGCTCACGTGGATCATCGCCGGGATGTCGTACTCGATCATCTTCTCGTAAATCGGATACCAGTACGGATCGGACAGCGGCGGCGATTTCCAGTGCCCGCCCGAGGGATCGGGATTCAGGTTGATCGCGACGTTGCCGTACGATTCGACGCACCGGACGAGCTCGGGAATGCAGGTCGCGGGGTCGACGCCGGGGCTCTGCGGGAGCATCGCCGCCGGTACGAAACGGTCCGGAAACAGCGTGCTGACGCGATGGCACAGCTCGTTGCAGATCGATGCCCACGCGCTCGAGACCTCGAAGTCTCCGATGTGATGCGCCATGAAGCTTGCGCGCGGACTGAAGATCGTCAGGTCGAGCCCGCGCGTCTGCATCAGCCTGAGCTGGTTCTGCTCGACCGACTCGCGGAGTTCATCGTCGCTGATGTGCAATTCGGACGCGCGCGGCCGCAGCGACGGATTGGTGATGCCTTCGATCTGGCGGTTGCGCCACGTTTCGAGCGCCTTCGGCGCGGTCGTGTAGTGCCCGTGGATGTCGATGATCATCGGTCGTTTCCGATGAGACTTGTGGCGGACGCGCACCGGCGGATTACCGGGCACCCGCTACGCGGGATCCCGGCGGGCACCACGCATCCGGCGCGCGCTTTCCCGCGGGATTGCGTCGCGCGGATCACGTGCGGAACGCGTGCACGAGCACGAGAGAAATGGCGGGAAAGGCGAGGAGCAGCGCGATCCGCACGAAATCCGATGCGAGAAACGGCATCACGCCCTTGAACGTGTCGGACAGCGGGACATCTCCCGCGAGCCGGTTGATGATGAACACGTTCATGCCGACCGGCGGATGCACGAGGCCGATCTCGACCACCATCAGCGCGAGGATGCCAAACCAGATGCTCTTGTCCGTGTCGGTAAGGCCGTGAAACTCGAGCCCCATGACCACCGGGTAAAAGATCGGGATGGTCAGCAGGATCATCGCCAGGCTGTCCATCACGCAGCCGAGTGCAACGTACGTGACGAGAATCGCGATGATCACGAGCAGCGGGCTCAGACCCGACGCCTTCACCCACGCGGCCAGCTCGACCGGCATTTGCGACAGCGCGAGTGCCGTGTTCAGCATGTCCGCGCCGAGCAGCACCAGGAAGATCATCGCGGTGGCCTGCGCGGTGCCGAGCAGGCTCGCGACGATTCCGCGCCAGCGCATCCCGCCGCCGATGACTGCCAGTGCGCCGCAGGCGGCCGCACCGATCGCCGCAGCCTCGGTCGGATTGGCCCAGCCCCCGTAGATGCCGACGATGACGACGAAGAACACGGCGAGCACGGGGGCGACCGCCAGCAGCGCCCGCAGACGCTCGTTCCAGGGAACCCGCTCGCCCGCGGGGCCGGCGGCGGGATCGGCGGCGACGACGATGCGCACGACGATCATGTAACCGATCATCGCGATGAGACCGGGGAGGACTGCGGCCATGAACAACTTGCCGATCGACTCCTGCGTGAGGATCGCGTAGATCACCAGTGGAACGGAAGGCGGGATCATGATGCCGAGCGTGCCACCCGCCGCGAGCGCGCCGGTCGCAAGGCTGCCCGAATAGCCGAAACGGCGCAGCTCCGGAAGTGCCACCTGTCCCATCGTCGCCGCGGTGGCGAGCGACGAGCCGCAGATCGCACCGAATCCCGCGCAGGCACCGATCGCCGCCATCGCGACGCCGCCCTTCAGGTGTCCGAGAAACGCGGCGACGAAGCGAAACAGCGACGCGCTCAATCCCCCGTGCGTGGCGAACTGGCCCATCAGCAGAAACATCGGAATGACGATCAGGTCGTAGTTAGACAGCCGCGCGTACGCGACGTGCTTCAGCATATTCAGCAGCGGCGCGAACGCGCCACCCGTGAGCGCCACGTACGCGCCCGAGCCCATGACGAACATGGCGATACCGATCGGAACGCGGAATGCAAGCAGCACCATCAACAGCGCGAAGATCACGCCGCCCGTCGCAATGCCGCTCACGGCAGCTGCCGGTCAGCCGTCGACGATGTGCGCGACAGCCGCAGGTGCACGCCGAACCTGTACGCGCCGGCCAGCGTCATCAACAGCAGGCCGGGCACCATCAGCACCTGCGCGATCCACAGCGGCCAGCCGAGAATGACGCTCGACTCGCCGGCGGCACGGACATCGAGCGCACCGACCAGCGTTCGCCAGGCGAGTGCCCCCGCCACCAGCGCATAGAGCAGCGAGCCGATTGCGTCGAGCCGCTGCACGGCGGCGTCCGACAGGCGGGACGTGAAGAAGTCGACCTTCACGTCGCCGCCGATCAGGTGGCAGTAGGCGAAGAAGCACGCGCAACCGAACGCCGCGCACATCTGCAGGATCTCGACGTCGCCCTGCACCGGCGCCGACGCCACTTTGCGGCCGACAATGCTGACGACGCTCATCACGACCAGCGCGACGAACACCGCCGCGCCGGCCTGCGCCAGCACGCGGCTCGCCGCCATCAATGCGTAGCCCACCGGACCGAAGCCCGGCTGACGGGCGGGCGGCATCCCCGCCTGGGCCAACACCTCGGCGACGTCAGGCGCGAGACGTCCGGTCGAGCTCATTTCCCCGTCGTGTATTTCGCGATCAGCGCCTTGGCGGCCTCGAGCAGTTGCTTGCCATTGGCACCTTTTGCGTTCACGTCGGCGATCCATTGATCCACCACCGGCTGCCCCACCACCTTCCACTTCTCGAGCTCGGCCTTGGGAATGACGTTGGTGGTGTTCTTTGCCGTCAGCTTCTTGCCGGCGGCATCCGCTTCGGCGAACACGGCACCGATTTCCCCGGAAAACTCGAGGCCGCTGTTGGCGTCGATCACCTTCTTGAGATCGGGCGCGAGCCCGTTGTATTTGTCCTTGTTCATTGCGAAGATGAACGTCGACGTGTAGAACGCGTTCTCCGCCGGGTCGGTCTCCGAATGGAACTTGACGATATCCTGGATCTTCACGGCCGGCACAACTTCGTACGGGACGACGGCACCGTCGATGACGCCCTTTGACAGCGCCTCGCTGACCTGCGGCACGGGCATCGCCACCGGTGTCGCGCCGAGCGCGGCAAGGAACCGCGTCGTCTGCCGCGTGGGCGCGCGCAACTTCTGGCCGGCGAGGTCGGCCATCGTCCTGATCGGCTTTTCACGCATGTGGAACACGCCGGGCCCGTGCACGTGGAAAGCAATCGCGTGGACGTCCTTGAACTCGGCCGCCGCGTACTGCTGGTTGTAATCCCAGAGCGCCTTGCTGGTCGCCACCGGATTGGTCATCATGAACGGCAACTCGAACACTTCGCTCAGCGGAAAGCGCCCCGCCGTATATCCCGGCAGCGTCCAGACGATGTCAACGACGCCGTCCTTCACCTGATCGAAAAGCTGGCCAGGGGTCCCGCCGAGCTGCATCGACGGATAGATCTGGCACTTCATCCGGTTCTGCGACTGGCTGGCGATGCGGTCACACCACGGTTGGATGAAACGCGCGTTCGCATACGAACCCGCGGGCAGGAAGTGATGCACTTTCAGCGTTACTTCCTGCGCGCCGGCGGCGCCCGCGGCCAGCGTGGCGGCGGCGGCGGTGGTGAACATCCAGGCAAACGTCTTCACGGGTCGATCCTCCTCGGTTGTGATCGTTGATTTCCAATAACTGAACCATACCCGCCGTTCGCATCGGAGCACGCGTACGTTGGGGGCGGCGGGTTCCTCGTGCCGCATGATCGCAGGGTCGCGGTCCGGCGTGCTGTGCCAATCGCCTGGGTGGGGTATGCGATTTTCTTATCGACAGGTGCTTTTCTCGCCTGTTTCAACACGTGCTTCAGGCTCCGTTCCGCGACAGAAGGCCGAGCGTGCGCGAAACGCTCGGAGGTGGCGAAGCTCGGGTTGCATCGATGCCGGGCCTGATACGGGGAACCAGTCTAATCGATCGTCGCCGAACGCGAGCTCACCGATCAGTATTTTAGATAGCCGGTGCGCGTGATTGATATTCCCCGCGCCCGCGCAACAGGCGACA
>JBDTNI010000121.1:0-6481 GCA_039933815.1 Betaproteobacteria bacterium | reverse complement strand
GACAGCACGTAGACGAGCGACGTGTCCTGGAACAGGATGATCGACTGCGTCAGCAATATCGGGAGCATGTTGCGGAACGCCTGCGGCAGGACGATCTTGCCCATCGTCTGCCAATAGTTGAGCCCCAGCGCATAACCCGCCCACATCTGCCCGCGCGACACCGACTGGATGCCCGCGCGCATGATCTCGCAGTAGTAAGCCGCCTCGAACAGCGTGAACGTGATCACCGACGAATAGAACGCGCCGACCTGGATCGGCTGGGAGCTGCGAAGGAGCCACGCGCCGATGTACGGCACCAGGAAGTAGAACCAGAAGATCACGAGCACGAGGGGAACCGACCGCATCAGGTTGACGTACCCGCCGGCAATGCTCGACACCAGCTTGTTCGAAGACAGCCGCATCATGGCGAGCAGCGTGCCGAACACGATGCCGCCGGTCACGGCCAGCGCCGTCAGCGTCAGCGTGAACGTCATCCCTTCCCGGAAGAGATAGCCGATCGATCGCTCGATGACGTTGAAATCGAATTGGCCGAGCATCGTGTTCGTCCGTCCTGGGCTGTGGCGCGGTCAGTGCCCGGCGGGCGCCTGAACCTGCGGGCCGATGAAGCCGGGAACGCTGATCCGCCGCTCGAGCACGCGCATCCCGAGCACGACTATGACGTTGACGAGGATGTAGATCGTGGTGGCGGCCGTGAAGGCCTCGAACACCTGGAAGCTGAATTCCTGCATCGAGCGTGCCGCCGCCGTCAGTTCGACGAGTCCGATCGTCAGTGCGACCGACGAATTCTTGATGATGTTCATGAATTCGGACGTGAGGGGCGGCAGCACGATCCGGTACGCCATCGGCAGCAGCACGTAGCGATACGTCTGCGGCAGCGTCAGTCCGAGTGCGGTACCTGCCATCCCCTGCCCTCGCGGCAGCGACTGGATGCCGGCCTTGACCTGCTCCGCCACGCGCGCGGCCGTGAAGAACCCGAGGCACAGGACCGCCGGCACGTACGCCCCCCAGGGCGGCGGCATCTGTTTCAGCCACGTGCCCGCCGCGCGAGGAAGCACCTCGGGCAGCACGAAGTACCAGAGGAACATCTGCACGAGAAGCGGTATGTTGCGGAACAGCTCGACGTAGCCGTTGCCGAGCCTGACCGCCCACTTCGACGGCGTCGTGCGCATGACGCCCAGCACCGAGCCGAGCGCGAGCGCGATCACCCACGCCGCGAGCGCCGTCGCGAGCGTCCAGCCCAGGCCGACGATCAGCGAGTGGAAGTATGTTCCCTGGCCGTCCGGCGACAGCTGCCAGAAGATGCGCCAGTTCCAGTTGTAGTTCATCGACGAAGCGCCCTATCGCCGGCCGTTGCGGCACCCTAACACACCCGTGCAAAACACGGGGAGCCGAAGCTCCCCGCGTTGCGCAGCCGTCGAGCCCGCGATCACTTGTACGTCGCTGGATCTCCGCTGTCGGTCGGATTGGCGAACGCCTTCTTCAGCGCGTCGCTCTCCGCGACGTTCAGGTTGACGCCCTTCGGCGGGATTGGCGCCAGGAACCACTTGTTGTAGATCGCGTTGATCTGGCCGCTCTTGTAGAGGTTGGCGGTCGCGGTGTCGACGAGCTTCTTGAACACGGGGTCGTCCCTGCGCATCATCGCCGCGTACGGCTCGACGGACAGCGCATCGGCAGAGATCACGTAGTCCGCCGGCGTTTTCGAGTTTGCGACGAGGCTGTACAGCAGGATGTCATCCATGAAGAACGCGTTGGCGCGGTCGGTTTCCACCATGAGGAAGGCCTCCGCGTGATCCTTCGCGGTCAGGATGCTCATCCCCATGCTCTGCCCGCCGTTCATCTCGGTGATCTGCTTCAGGTTCGTCGTGCCGGACGTGGACACCACCGTCTTGCCCTTCAGATCCGCCACGTTCTTCAGGTTGTTCGCCTTCTTGGACACGAACCGGTTCGCGGTCAGGAAATACGTGTTCGTGAACCCGACCTGCTTTTCGCGCTCGAGGTTGTTCGTCGTCGAGCCGCATTCGAGGTCGATCGTGCCGTTGGCGATCAGCGGTATCCGCGTTGCCGACGTCACCGGATTGAGCTTGACCTGCAGATTCGGCATCTTGAGTTCCGTCTTGATCGCGTCGACGACCTTCAGGCAGATGTCGAGCGCGTAGCCGACGACGTTCTGCTTGTCGTCGTAATACGAGAACGGAATGGATGAGTCGCGATGGCCGATCGTGACCGTCCCGCTGTCCTTGATCTTCTTCAGCGTCGGCGACTCTTGTGCAACAGCGGGCGTCGCACACAGCGCCAGCAGCGCGATCGCCATCGTCAGGTTGGTTGTACGCATTCAGGTACTCCTGGAAGTGGGGGGCGGCCCCGCAGCGGCATCGCAAGCGGTCCGGCCGCAGGATTCTACGGGCCCCGCCGCGAAAGTCCAAGCCGTTGCACTCGACCCCTTGCACTCGACCATCGCGGGCCGGATCGTGGAGACGACCGCCTGCTTTAGACTTGACCCACTCCGCGCCCCAAGGATCGCCGCCCGTCGCGGCACCCTCGCTCATGTCCGTACGACTCGATCTGACCGCCGACCGGCTGCTGCCCGTCCTGTCGATTGCGCAACTGCGCGACGTCGAACGCCGGCACGCGAACGCGCCGCTGATGGAACGAGCCGGCGAAGCTGCCGCCCGTGTTGCCGCATCGATGCTCGCTGCCCGTCGCGGTCGCGTCGCGGTACTGGCGGGTCCGGGCAACAACGGCGGCGACGCCTTCGTCTGCGCGCGACGTCTGCACGAACTCGGATTCGTTGTCGACGTCGTATTCTCCGGGGAACGCGCGCGACTTCCCGCCGATGCCGCGGCGGCGTTGGCTGCGCTCGACGCGTCGGGGCTGGGGTGGAGCGATGCGCCGCCCGCTGCACCGCCGGCGTTGATCGTCGACGGGATGTTCGGCGTGGGCCTGACGAGAGCGCTGGAGGCGCCCTTTGCGTCGTGGGTGGCGTGGGCCAACGGCTGCGACACGCCGACGCTCGCGCTCGACGCGCCGTCGGGACTCGACGCGGCCACGGGCATCGCGCGCGGACCGGTGATCGACGCGACCGCAACCGCGACGTTCATCGCGCTGAAGCCGGGGCTTTTGACCGGCGACGGGCCGGATCACTGTGGCGACATCTCGGTGCATGCGCTCGATATCGATGACCGATTCGAGGGCGCCGGCGTGCGCCTCGAATGGCGCCCGTTGCACCGGATGCTGCCGTCGATACTCGCGCGACGCACTCGGCAGGTGCACAAGGGAACGTTCGGCCGCGCGTGCATCATCGGCGGCAGCGACGGCCTCGTCGGCGCGGCGCTGCTCGCCGGTCGCGCGGCACTTCGGCTCGGCGCGGGCCGCGTCGTCGTCGGCCTCGCCGCACGCAACGCACCGGCGGTCGACTGGGGCTCGCCCGAGCTGATGCTGCGCGGAGCCGCCGATGTAGGCGAGCATTACGAAGCGTGGGTCGTCGGTCCCGGTCTCGGCGACGGCGACGGTGCTGCGGCACTGGTACGGAAAGCCGCTTGGTCGCCGCAGCCGCTTGTCATCGATGCCGACGCGCTGAACGCCATCGCCGGCGACGCGTCCTTGCGCGAGGCAATTGCCAGCCGCGCCGCGCCGACCCTTGCGACCCCCCATCCCGCCGAGGCCGCCCGGCTGCTGGACTGCGACACGGCCGTCGTACAGGCGGATCGCGTTCGCGCGGCGTCCGAGATCGCCGCGCGACTGAAGGCGCACGTCGTGCTGAAGGGCGCGGGCAGCGTGATCGCGCATCCCGATGGTACGGTCGATATCAACACCAGCGGCAATCCGGCCCTCGCCACCGGGGGCTCCGGCGACGTCCTGGCCGGCATGCTGGGCGCGCTGCTCGCACAGCACATCGACGCCGCGGACGCGATTCGCATCGGCGTGTGCCTGCACGGCGCCGCTGCCGATGCGCTGGTCGCGCAGGGCGTCGGCCCCGCGGGACTCGCCGCGTCGGAGCTGATCGATGCCGCACGCGCGCTGCTGAACGACGCGACGCGCCAACCGGCGCGGCGATGAAGTCGCGGGGATTCGCGACGCGGCTGACGCTGAAGCCCTATGGCAGGAGCAGTGTCGATCCGGTCGTCTGCCGTCCCTGCAGCGCGCGATGCGCGTCGGCCGCATCCTTCAGCGCGAACGTCTGGCCGATCTCCGCCTTGAGCTTGCCGGCGTGGACGAGCTCGAACAGCTCGCCGGCCATCGTGCCGAGCGACGGGCGATCCGACGCGTAATTGACGAGCGTCGGTCGCGTCGCGTACAGCGAACCTTTCGACGCGAGCATGCCGAGGTTGAACGACGCGATGGGTCCCGATGCGTTGCCGAAACTGACGAACATGCCGCGCGGCGACAGGCAGTCGAGCGACGCGGGAAAGGTGTCCTTGCCGATGCCGTCGTACACAACGGGAACGCCCTTCCCGCCGGTGATCTCCTTGACGCGCTCGACGAAGTTCTCGCGCGAATAGACGATCGTGTGCGTGCACCCGTGCGCGCGCGCGATTTCCGCCTTCGCATCGGAGCCGACCGTGCCGATCATCGTCACGCCGAGCGCCCGGGCCCATTGGCACGCCAGCAGGCCGACGCCGCCGGCCGCCGCGTGGAACAGGATCGTCTCGCCGCCCCGAAGCGGGACCGTCTGCCGCAGCAGGTACTGCACGGTCAGGCCCTTCAGCATGATCGCGGCCGCTGTCCGGTCGTCGATGTAGTCCGGCAGCTTGACCAGACGGTCGGCGGGCACGATGCGCTCCATGCTGTAGGCGCCCAGCGGACCGGTGCCGGACGCCACGCGATCGCCCGGCTTCAGCCAGTCGACGCCATCGCCGACCGATTCCACGACACCCGCCGCCTCGTTGCCGAGGCCGCTCGGCATCGGCAACGGATACAGGCCGCTCCGGTGATATGTGTCGATGTAGTTGACGCCGACCACGTTGTGGCGAACGCGCACCTCACCCGGTCCCGGTGCGGCCACCGGCACGTCCTCCCACTGAAGCACTTCGGGCCCACCGGTGGCATGAATTCGAATGGCGTGCGGCAATTGAGTCTCCCTTTGTCGGATTTCTAAAATCAGCGAGTCGGATGGCGCCCAATCCCTGGCACTTCGCCGAAGGCCGGGCCGTCACGCTGAAACCCAGTCGAATATCGTACGCGCGATCACGATGCCGAGCACCGTCAGCGCGATCGATCCGGCGACGTGCAGGCCTACCGCGAGCGCGCTCCACCACCATTCTCGCCGCACGAGCAACGCCGTCACTTCGGCCGAGAACGTCGAGAACGTCGTGAGCCCACCGAGAAATCCCGTCATCAGCAGAAGGCGCGTTTCGGGCGTGATCGTCGCATGACGCGCGATCGTCTCCAGCGCGATACCCATCAGAAGCCCGCCGACGAGGTTCGCGGCGAGCGTGCCGAGTGGCAGCAGCGGCATGATCGGGTTAAGGACGATCGACAGGCCCCAGCGAAGCCAGGCGCCAGCGGCGGCGCCTCCGCCGACCGCCAGAACGGACATCAGCGTCGGCAATCGCTGCCCGAATCAATGACGTGCGCTGCGCGGGCGCTCATCCGGCGCGCTGCCGCGTCGGCGCCGCCGGTACGGCCGGGTCCGCCTTCACGAACGTCACGAGTGCCTCGATTTCCGCGCCTGCGTCCTTCTCCCGCGGAAAGGCGCGACCCGCACGCCGGTACCAATAGCGCGCATTCCCGAAATCGCCCTCGAGCATGTGCACGATGCCATGCGCCCAGTAACCCGCTTCGGTGGTGTCGTTCTGCACGATCGCATGCGCTTTCTGCCAGTCGCCACGCTGCAGGTGGCGGATAGCGGTGTTGATGGCCATCGCAACCTCCGTCGCTTCATCCGATCAGGTAACCGCCGTCGACCGGCAGCACGATGCCGGTGACGAAGCCCGCCGCCGGTGAACACAGGAAGACCGCCGCACCTGCGATGTCGTCCGGCTCCGCCCAGCGGCCGAGCGGCGTGCGCGCGACGATGGCGTCGCTGCGGGAGCGCTCGTCCTGCAACGAACGCGTCATCGGCGTGCGCACCCAGCCGGGGGCAATCGCGTTGACGCGGATGCCGTCCGCCGCGTACGCAAGCGCCAGCGACTTCGTCAGTTGCGCGACGCCGCCCTTGCTGGCGCTGTACGCCGGCACGCGCGCGCCGCCCTGGAACGACAGCACCGACGCCGTATTCACGATCGCCCCACCGCTCGCGCGGAGCCGGTCGCGCGCGTGCGTGCAGCAGCGCATCGTACCCGTCAGGTTGATCGACAGCACCTGTTCGAACACGTCGGGCGCGTGCTCGTCGTCGCGACGGATGATGCCCGCGCAGTTGATGAGGATGTCGAGCCGCTGCAGGCGGTCGATCGTCGTGCGCACGGCCGCGTCGTCGCGAACGTCGAGCGCGATGACGTCGTGGCCCACGCATGCGCGGGCGGCGTCGACGTCGGCAGCGGTC
>JBDTNI010000120.1:0-6538 GCA_039933815.1 Betaproteobacteria bacterium | reverse complement strand
CGCTTGATGGGCGCCAGCGCCGGTGGCGCCGGAAAGCGATTGAAAAGACTGGCGCCCACCCCTTCGAGCACGATCTGGAGGCCCACGACGGATTCCGCGAGCGCGCCCCGCGACAGCGACGCGAGCAGTCGCCGCTCGTATTCGGCGACGGCCGCGACTGCCCGATCCGCCGAGTCGCCGCCGGAGCGCCCCATCGCCAACAACGCGGCGAACAGTGCGACGTGCAAGCGCTCCTGACGTCGCTGCGCGTGAAACGATCGCGCGAACTCGTGCCCGCGGGCCAGGCTCGCCTGCAGACCGGCGCAATGCATCGATACGCGTTCGGACGCAAGCACGATCGCGCACAGCGGGACGAGCTCCGGGCCGATGTCGACGTGGGGAAGTTTCATGACGGTTCCTGCCGCATCCGGCACGGCCCGTCGCCTGACCGGGGCGCGCACCGACGAGGCGCAGCGATCGTTCGCCGTCGACCGCCGGGGACACGCGCCACCGTCGTCAGGCGCGGTTCGCCGCGGTGCGGTAACGTGCGACGCTGGCGATAATTTCGCGCATGGCTTCGTCCGGCCCCACCCAACCCGCGAGCCGCACCCACTTGCCGGGCTCGAGGTCCTTGTAGTGCTCGAAAAAATGGGCGATCTGCGCGAGCTGGATGTCCGGCAGGTCGCGGAACGTGGCGATCGCACGGTACAGTGACGACAGCCTGTCGATCGGTACGGCGAGGACCTTGGCGTCGCCGCCGGCCTCGTCGTCCATCTTGAGCATGCCGATCGGACGGCAGCGCACCACGACGCCGGTGATGAGCGGCACCGGCGAGATCACCAGCACGTCGCACGGATCACCGTCATCGGATAAAGTCTGCGGAACGTAGCCGTAGTTGCACGGGTAATGCATGGCCGTCGACATGAAGCGGTCGACGAAGACGGCGCCGGTTTCCTTGTCCACCTCATACTTGATCGGCTCGCCATGCATGGGTATTTCGATGATGACGTTGCAGTCGTTCGGAACGTCGACACCGGCGGGGACGCGATCGAGGCTCATCGGGACGATGTCCGAGGCGGCAGTGCGTACACAGGTGGCATCGGCCGATTATACCGAGCGGTGACGCCGGCATTGGCGCTCGGCGTGGCCGCGCTCGCGGCGTCCGTTTTCGCGCGCGGCGCCTGCGCCGATGGCGTGGTAACGCCGGCGCCCGCGGCCGAGCCGGTCCCGTTCTCGAGCCTGGCAGTGGGTCACGGACTCGCGCCCTGGGCACCGGTATCGCTCGGCCGCGGCAAGCGCCCGACGCACTACGAACTCGCGCAGGACGCCGGCGCGGTCGTGCTGCACGCGGTGGCCGACAACGCCGCGAGCGGGCTTGCGCATCACGTCGCGATCGATACGCACCGTACGCCGATGATGGCGTGGCGGTGGAAAATCGCCGGACTCATTCCCGGCGCCGACCCCAATGTCGCCTCGCGCGAGGACGCGCCGGCGCGCATCGTCCTCGAGTTCGACGGGGACCGGTCGCGGCTCAGCCTCGCCGACCGCGCGTTGTCGAAACTCTGCAACACGCTGCTCGGACGACCGTTGCCCTATGCCGCCATCGTCTACATCTGGGCCGGCAGCGCGCCGGTTGGAACCGTGATTCCCAACCCGTACACCGGTCGCGTGAAGATGATCGTCGCGTCGTCCGGCGCGGGCGGCGTGCGGACGTGGCAGTCGCTGACACGCGACGTCGCCGACGATTTCCGGCACGCGTTCGGCGAGGAGCCGGGCCGGTTGACGTCGGTGGGCGTGCTTACCGATTCCGACAACACGGAATCGCGTGCGGAAGCGTGGTACAGCGACATCGCGTTCGCCGGCCGCCCCAGTCCGTGACATCGGCCGGCGCCACTACCGCTGGCGCGACGTCGCGCGGCATGGCGACGATCGAATCGGTGCTGCCTGCTCCGACGATCGTCGACCAGGTGCACCGCGCGATCCTCGACGCGATCTGCGATGGCCGACTCGAACCCGGCGAACGCCTGACGCAGGAATCGGTGGCAAGGAAACTGTCGGTATCGCGGCAGCCGGTCGGGCAGGCGCTGCGCTTGCTCAAGCAGCAGAAGTTCGTGTGCGAGGCGGGTCGGCGCGGCCTCATGGTCGCGCCGGTCGATCGCGACTTCATGCAGTCGATCTACGAATTGCGGCTCGGCATCGACCCGCTCGCCGCTACGCTGGCGGCGCGCCACGCCTCGACCGCCGACATCGCCCGCGGCGAACAAATGATCGCAGCCGGCCACCAAGCCGTCGACCGGCATTCGCTCGCCGAACTGATTGCCGCCGACATGGCGTTCCACCTGTTCCTCTACGAACTGTCGCGCAATGCGCTGTTCGTCGACCTGATGCGCGACCTCTGGAATCATCTGCGGCGCACGATGCGCGAAGTGCTGCAGCATCGCGATTACCGCAAGGCGATCTGGGTCGAGCACGGCGAGATACTGCGGGCGATCGCCGACCGTGATGGCGAAGCCGCCGCCAACCGCGTTCGTGCCCATCTCGAGCAGGCGGCTATCAACGTGCGGGTGACGCTGCCGACCTCCGCCGGGCCGCCCGATCGCGAGCGATAACGCCGGACCGTCGCGCGTCTAGTCTGCGGCGCCGGCGCGATAGTCGGCGGAATAACCGACGTAGATGTCGCGTGCACGCCTGAACTCCGCACGCTCGGTGGCCTTCAGCAGCCGGAACGCGCGCGCCGGGCGCCCGGCCCAGATCCAGCCCGCGGGAACGACGGTGCCCGGCTCGACCCACGCGCCGGCGCCGATGCACGCGGCGCGCTCGACGCCGACGCCATCGCCGACGCGCGCGCCCATGCCGATCAGCACGTCGTCGCCTACCGCGCCGGAACCAAGGTGGACGTTGTGACCGATCGTCACGCCGTCGCCCAGCACGAGATCGCCCCGCGAGCGGTCCGTCGCGAGGATCGAATTGTCCTGCACGTTGCTGCGCGGTCCGATGACGATGCGCCCGTCACCGGCATGAACGGCGCAGCCGAAGAACACGCTCGCGTCGTCGCCGATGTCGACGTCGCCGACGACGAACGCGGTGGGCGCGACGTAGGCGCACGCCGCCACGCGGGGCGCGCGGCCGCCGAGCGAATGGAGCGGCGACATCGGCTGCGCAACGAGCGCACCGACGGTCGCCGCCCACGGCGGAAGCCGCGTCGACGTCAGTTCGGGATGCACGTCGCCGCGGCGGAGCGCGCGCGCGAGCGCGGCAACCTCGCCCGCCGTGATCGCGCGGATCGGCTTCGCCGGATGCCCGGCGTAGACGAACCCGCCTTCCAGCGTCTTGCGCGGCGGAACGACACTGTCGGCGGCGATCAGCGCATGCGGGCCGATGCTCGTGCCGTCCATGATCACGGACGACTCGCCGACGACGACGCCGTTGCCGAGCACGCACGCGTGGACGAGCCCGTAGCGGCCCACGGTGACATCGTCACCGACACGCGCGCCGAGGATCGAATCGGCGATGTGCACCGTCGCGTGCTCGCCGAACCACGCGTTGGCGCCGATGACGATGTGCTCGCCGTCCCCGCGGACCGTCGCGTAATCGGCGAACGCGCCGTTCGCACCGACGATCGAGCGGCCGATGACGATGCCGCGTTCGGCGATGCGTGCGTCGGCGCCGATGACCGGCGTGTACTCGCGAGAGTCGAGGCGCATCGGAAGCGTCAGCCGATCGGCTCGACGCGAAGGCGCGAACTGGGACGCGGTACGCGCGGGAGGCCGCGCATGCGACCATCGATGGCGTTCATGCCTCAGAAGACCGGTGTTTCGCGGTACGTGCCCCACAGCGTCTTCAGCTTCTCGACGATGTCCCCCATCGTCGCGCCCGCGTCGACGAGCTCGATGGTGATCGGCATCAGGTTCTGCGATTCGTCCTTCGCGACGTCGACGAGCCGCTCGAGCAGCCCCCCGACCTTCGCGTTGTCGCGCTCGCACCGCACGCGCGCAAGCCGCGCGATCTGCCGGTCGGCCGTCGATGCGTCGTACGGATGCAGCTCGATGTCGAAGCGCTCCTCCGCGTCGACGTAGCGATTGACCCCGATCACCGGCTTCGCGCCGTCGGCCTTCTTGAGCGCCGTTTCGTAAGCGAAGTCCGCTATTCGCCGCTGGAACCAGCCTTCCTGCGTGAGCTTGATCGTGCCGCCGTTGCGGTCGACCTCGTCGACGACGCCGAAGATCGCGCGCTCGTACTGCGTGGTGAGGCTCTCGACGAAATACGAGCCGCCGAGCGGATCGACGACGCTGGCGACACCGCTCTCCTCCGCGACAATCTGCTGCGTACGAAGTGCGATCTTCATCGCCTGCTCCGTCGGAATCGCGAACGCCTCGTCCATGCCGTTGGTGTGCAGGCTCTGTGCACCGCCGAGCACGGCGGCAAGCGCCTGCAAACCGGTGCGCACGACGTTGATCGGGTATTGCGGCTTGGTCAGCGATGCGGCCGCGGTCTGGCAGTGAAAGCGCAGGCGCATCGACTCCGGATTCTTCGCGCCGAAACGCTCGCGCATGATCTTCGCGTACACGCGACGCACGGCGCGGAACTTCGCGATCTCCTCGAAGAAATCGGACTGGCAGACGTAGAAGAAGGCAAGACGCGGCGCGAACGCGTCGACGTCCATGCCGGTCTTGATCACCTCCTCGACGTACGTGATCAGGTTGCACATCGTGAATGCAACCTCGTCGAGCGGTGAGCCGCCGGCCTCGGAAATGTGGTAGCCCGAGATGTTGATCGGGTTGTAGCGCTTCATGTGCTGCGCGCAGTACGTGATGCAGTCGCGGACGATGCGAACCGAAGGCGCCACCGGAAACGCCCACTCCTTCTGCGCCTGGTATTCCTTGAGGA
The DNA here is from genome assembly GCA_039933815.1 of Betaproteobacteria bacterium. GTDB lineage: Bacteria > Pseudomonadota > Gammaproteobacteria > Burkholderiales > Casimicrobiaceae > VBCG01. Next base: position 1,672 of record JBDTNI010000120.1, on the reverse strand, counting down.
TGTCGGCCTGGATCGTGCCCGACAGCCGGTCCAGGTCGTAGCCGCGACGCCTGGCAAGGGCGACGTACATCGCGAGCAGGATCCACGCACTCGGGTTGATCGTCATCGACACCGAGATCCCGGTGAGATCGATGCCGTCGAAAAGGAGCTCCATGTCGGCGAGCGTGTCGATCGCGACGCCCTCGCGACCCACCTCGCCCTCGCTCATCGGGTGGTCGCTGTCGTAGCCCATCAGCGTCGGCATGTCGAAGTCGGTCGACAGCCCGGTCTGGCCCTGGGAGATCAGGTACTTGAAGCGCCGGTTCGTGTCCTCGGCCGTGCCGAAACCGGCAATCTGCCGCATCGTCCACAGCCGGCCGCGATACATCGTCGGATACGGACCTCGCGTGAACGGGTACTGCCCGGGAAGCCCGATGTCGTCGAGCGGCGTATCGGCGATGTCGAGCGCCGTGTACGTGCGCTTGACGGGAAAGCCGCCGACCGTCGCAAATTGATCCATGCGCTCGGGAGCGCGGCGGACGAAGTTCGCGACCTCCGTGTTCTCCCACGCGTCGACCTTGCGGGCCAGCGCGTCGTGCGCGCGCGGATCGAATCCGGCGCCGTTCGCAGTCGAGTCGTTCATGCATCACCTCCAAATTTCAGTTCGCCGAGCAGTCTGCGCGCGGCAGCGCGCGGCGACAGCGTGCGCGCGCGAAGCTGGTCGAGCAGATGCGACAGCCGGCCGTCGCGATGACGCGCGAACTGCTCGCGCAGAATCGCCTCGCCGGCCGAGAGCAGGCGGCGCTCGGCGATCGATGCGCGTCGCGCGTCGATCTCGCCGCTTTGGGCCAGCGCTTCGCGATGCGCGTCGATCGCCGCGAGCAGCTCGACGACACCCTCGTCGCGTAGCGAACTCGTCGGAACGACGCGCGGACGCCAGGCTTCGCGCGCGACCGCGGCGCCACCGGTATCGAGCTGCGTGAGACCGAGCGACAGCATCGTCTTCAAGTCGGCGATCGTGCGGTTCGCGTCGGACCGGTCGCATTTGCTGACTGCGTGGATATCGGCGATCTCGAGGATGCCGGCCTTGATGGCCTGGATGTCGTCGCCGAGTCCCGGCGCCGAGACCACGACGGTCGTATGCGCGGCGCGCGCGACCTCGACCTCGTCCTGGCCCACGCCGACGGTCTCGATCACGACGAGGTCGAATCCCGCCGCGTCGAGCACGTCTACGGCCTCGAGCGTGCCGTTCGCAAGCCCGCCGAGCGCGCCGCGCGTGGCCATGCTGCGCACGAACACGCCGGGGTCGCCCCCCAGATCCGACATCCGGATGCGGTCGCCGAGGATCGAACCGCCCGAGAACGGGCTCGACGGATCGATCGCCACGATGGCGATCGTGCGCCCGCTGCGCCGGACGGCGGCCGCCAGGCGCGCGACGAGCGTCGACTTGCCGCTGCCGGGCACGCCGGTAATGCCGACGACGTGCGCGCGACCCGCGTGCGCGAACATAGAATCGAGCGTCGACCGCGCTTCGTCGGTCCCCGACTCGGCACGCGTCAGTAGCCGGGCGATCGCGCGCACGTCGCGGGCGAGCACGCGCGCTTCGAGCGCCGACGACCGGATATAGGCCATCGCCGGCTAGTGTCCTGTCCCGTAAGTTCCGAAGATAAAGGAGCGGATGAAATCGGCCGCC
>JBDTNI010000119.1:0-6550 GCA_039933815.1 Betaproteobacteria bacterium | reverse complement strand
AGCCGTCAGGCGCATGCGCGATGAAATAGGCCACTGCCATCTCCCCGGACAACAGAAACGCCACGGGTCGGGTAAACAGCCCCACCAGCAACAGCGCCCCGCCCACCAGTTCCATGATGCCCGCAACACCGGAAACCGAAAGCAGCGCAACCGGGTCGGCCATCGGTACTGGAAACCCGAGGATCTTCTGCAGGCCATGCGACATGAACAGAAATCCGCTGGCAATGCGGAGCAGCGCCAGCACTCTGGGCACCCAGACCGTCGACAAGGTGTCGGATAATTTCATTGAAGCCTCCCGTTTGAAGCGGCGCGCGTGCACCGCTATTGCAACAGCCATACTGAACTGAGAACCCCGTGAACTCACCTTCAACGTCATGAGAGCGATCCGATACGAGATTGTTCCGCTCAACCCCGACGCGCACCTGTTCCAGGTTAAATGCGTAGTCGATGACGCGTCGACGGCAGGGCAGCGGTTTCGGCTGCCTGCGTGGATTCCAGGCAGCTACCTGATCCGCGAGTTCGCGCGCAACGTCGTCGAGGTTCGGGCAGAAACGGCGGATGGGAAGCCACTGCCGATACGCAAGGAAAGCAAGGATGTCTGGCGTGCGGATCAAACCGCCGGCGCGATCACGGTCGTAGCACTCGTATACGCCAACGACCTGTCGGTAAGGACTGCCTACCTCGACAGGACGCGCGGGTATTTCAACGGACCGAGCGTCTTCCTGTTTCCCGAGGGTTTCGAGGACGCTTCCTGTACGGTAACGATCCAGCCCCCGGCAGGTTCCGCGTTCAAAACGTGGCGGGTCGCTTCCACGCTGACGCCCGACGGGGCCAACGCACGAGGTTTCGGCGGCTACCGCGCGTCGAGCTACGACGAGCTCCTGGACCACCCGGTCGAGATGGGCACGTTCGCGCGGAGCGCGTTCGTCGCCGGCGATGTGCGCCACGAAATTACCGTCACCGGTCGCCACCAGGCGGATCTCGAGCGTCTAGCAAACGACCTGGCGCGAATCTGCCAGTGGCAGATCGATCTCTTCGGCGGTCAGCGTGACAGCCGGCCGCCGTTTGATCGCTACCTGTTCCTGATCACGGCACTGGCCGACGGCTATGGCGGCCTCGAACACCGGTCCAGCACGAGCCTCATCTGCCGTCGCGACGAATTGCCGCTTGCCGGCCAGACCGAGATCAGCGACGCCTATTTGCGCCTGCTCGGGCTTGCCAGTCACGAGTACTTCCACAGCTGGAACGTGAAGCGGATCAAGCCCTCGGCCTTTGTGCCATACGATCTCGCGCGCGAAGCGTATACGCGGCAACTGTGGGCATTCGAGGGAATCACGTCTTATTACGACGACCTCGCACTCGTGCGCAGCGGCGTAATCGACGAGTATCGTTACCTCGAATTGCTCGGGCGAGATATAACGACCATTCTCCGCACGCCCGGACGGCTGCGACAGAGCGTTGCCGACTCGAGCTTCGACGCCTGGATCAAGTTCTATCGCCAGGACGAGAACTCCCCGAATGCGATCGTCAGTTACTACGCAAAGGGAGCGCTGGTGGCCCTGGCGCTCGACTTGACGCTTCGACGCACCGGCCGCGGGTCGCTCGACGACGTGATGCGGACGCTTTGGAAGCGCCATGGCCAGACCGGCTTAGGGGTTCCGGAGGGCGGTGTCGAGGCAGTGGCCGCCGAAATCGCGGGCGCCGACCTGAGCGGGTTTTTCGCGTGCTACGTCGACGGTGTCGAGGATCCGCCGCTCGAGGCGCTGCTACGCGAAGTCGGCGTCCGCTGGCATCTGCGTGCGGCGCCCGCGGCCGATCGCGGGGGCAAGCCATCTTCGGGCCCGCCGCCGTCCTGCTGGATAGGCGCGCGCCTCGGCAAGGACTTGTCGATACAGCATGTGTTCTCCAATTCACCAGCCGAGCGTTCGGGACTGACGGCCCGCGATGTCATCGTTGCGGTGGACCACGTCCGCGCATCGCCCGAATCCGTCGACGCGCTGTTCACCCGCCCGCCCGGTGCACGTATCACCCTGCATGCGTTCCGACGCGACGAACTGCTGGCATTCGAGGTCGCTCTTGTCGCACCGCCGCTCGACACGTGCTGGCTGACGGTCGACGACGATGCTGGCTCTGCCGAGCGACGCAGCGCGTGGCTGGGGACGGCGTGAGGCAATCCGCGTCCGCGCGTCGGACATTTCTTACGCGACGTCGCCGGGAATTGCCATTGTGGACTGCCATCGTCGGCTATAGGCTCCGAGTTTCCCAGCCCACCGGTGCAGCGGGCGTCGGCTGCGGCACGGAGGGGTGCAACGACGCGCCAGGGAGCGGGCGGACCACCGATCATGCAACTGGCAGCCAATCGGGCACGACGGATCGGGCTCATCGCGCTCGCAGTACTTGCGTTGCTGGTTCTGGTGGCGCTGCTATTTCCGTGGAACCTCGTTCGCGGCCCCGTGGCGTCGATCATCGGCAGCCGGTTGCAGCGTCCCGTCACCATCGGCCACCTCGACCTGCACTGGGGCTCGCCCATCCGCATCCAACTCGACGACCTCGTCGTCGGCAACGCGTCGTGGTCGAAGACACAGCCGATGGCGACGTTCCCGTCGATGATCCTGAACTTTCGCTTGTTCTCGCTGTTGCGCATGACGCCGGACACCATCGCCCTCACGCGGCCCGACGTCCTGCTCGAGCGCAACGATGCCGGGGACGTGAATTGGCATTTCGCCGATGCAGCGGGCCACACGGGTTCGGCTTTCGGTGCGATCGACATCGAGGGCGGAAATCTCCGCTACCGCGATTCGCTGATTCCGGCCTCGATCGACGCGACGTTGCAGACGGATGCCGCGGTTCCTTCGCGACCGCTTCGGTTCGCGGGCAAGGGGACGCTCCGCGGCGAAGCGTTTGAAATGGAGGGTACGAGCGCTGGGGTCGACGAGATGCGCAGGATCGATACACCCTATCACCTCGCGCTCAAGGGGCGCGCCGGTCGTACGGCACTCGAGTTCGACGGCACCGCCGTTCCATCCCGGCTCGAGAACATGCAGGGCGAGCTCCACCTAAAGGGGCCCGACCTGTCGAAGCTCTACCCGATCGTGCCGACGCCGCTCCCATGGACGCCACCTTACGACTTGACGGGCAACCTCTCGCACGCGAAGGGGGTATGGACGTTCAAGGGCATACACGGCACTGTCGGCGACAGCGACATCGCGGGCGAATTCAAGGTCGATCGAACCTCCGGCAGACCGTCGACGGTCGCCAATTTCACGTCGAAGAAGTTCGATTACAACGACCTCGGCGGCTTCGTGGGTCGTACGGCGACCCCCGCCCGTGGCGCGTCAAGCGGTCGCTCCGAATCCAACGCCCATTCACGACCCGGTCGCGTGTTTCCCGATCACCGCTTTAACCTCGCGCGCCTGCGCGACCACGATGTCGACGTGCATTTCAAGGGGCGCAGCGTCAAATGGGGACCCATCCCCATCGACGAGCTCGTCACGCACATCGTGCTGAAGGACGGCGTGATGAACCTTGATCCGCTCGACTTCGGGCTTGCCGATGGACACGTCGTCGCGCACATCACGCTCGATGTGACCAAGGACGTGCCCAGCGCCCAGACGAAGATCGAGGCACGCAACGTGGAGCTGAAGCGCGTGTTTCCCAAGCTCGCTTCGCCCAATGGATCCGCGGGCCGCTTCGGCGGCCGTGCGCAGTTTCACGCGCGTGGCACGAGCATCGCGGAACTGTTCGCATCGGCAGACGGCGACGCCGCCGTCGCCATGCGCGGGGGCGAGGCGAGCACATTGCGGCTGGTGCTGACCAATCTGGATCTTGCCCGCGCGGCGCAGCTCTTGATCGGGGGCGACGAAACGGCCTCGATCCACTGCGCGGTGGCGGCGATGCACGCGAAGAACGGCGTGCTGACGCCCGAGCTGATGACGATCGACACCTCCGCCGAGCTCATCACGGGAACCGGCGACATCGATTTCCGCAATGAAACCTACAACCTTCGCCTCAAGGCCGACTCGAAGAAACCGAGCATCTTCGCGCTGAAGGGACCGATCGTCATCGGCGGCACGTTCAGGTCACCGACGGCCCGACCCGAAGTCGCGTCGCTTCTCGCGCGGATCGGCGCATCGGTAGGGCTCGGCGCGGTCGCCGGACCACTCGCCCTGCTCCCACTGATCGACCTCGGCGACGCGCCCGACGCGGACTGCAAGGCGCTCTACCAGGATGCGCGGGTCAAGAGCGGCACGGCGCAACACGGGCTCCGCGCCGCCCCAGCGACGAATCACGACAAACGCGGCAAGGCCACGACAACGGCGCGCTCGAAGACCCCGGCGGTCAGCTCCGCCAACTGATACGACGATATCAGCGGGACGGCTTGACCGGCGTGCTGCCGGCGCGCATCGCCTCCAGCGACGCGTGCTGAAGCTCGAGCGTCTTGATGCTCATTTGCGTGAGATTGAGGCTCATCGCGAGCCAGTTCTCGATGATCCTGAGCTCACCGATCTTGCGTTCGATTTCGGCGGGATCGAGGGCGGCGAACATTGCCGCCGGGTTGGGAAAAGGCATCATTCCCGGCATCATGCTACCCATCATCGCGTGCATGCCCGCCGCCGCGGTCTGCGCCGACGCGGTCGATGTCGCTTGCTCGGGCGATCCGGCCGGCGTGGCGGGAGCGCCGGGCATTGCGAGCGCGAACGGGTTCCACATCTTCTGCATGAACGCCATCGCGTCTTCGGCAGAAAAAGATGGCGGCCCTTCGCTCTTCTTGGCTTCGTCGCTCATCGGTTCTCCATTCGGCACCTCGCCGTAGCGCCTGCCTGCACGTGCGCTACTATCGTGCGCCATGGCGACTGCTGGCGCAACTTTGATCAGTCAACTCACGGACATCGTCGGACCGGGCCATGTCCTCACGGCAACGCATGACGTCGAACCCTACCTCGTCGACTGGCGTGGCCGATATCGTGGTGCCGCGCTGGCCGTTGTGCGGCCGGCGAATACCGCGCAGGTTGCGCGCGTCGTGACGCTCTGCGCACCGGCCGGCGTGCCGATCGTGCCCCAGGGGGGCAACACCGGCATGTGCGGCGCGGCGACGCCCGACGGCTCGGGACGGGAAATAGTGCTCTCGCTTGGAAGGATGCGGTCGATTCGTGCGCTCGATGCTGCGAACGCGACGATGACGGTCGAGGCCGGGGCCACGCTCTCCGACGTTCAGCGCGCAGCGGCGGATGCCGGTTTGCTGTTTCCGTTGTCGCTGGCTTCGGAAGGGAGTTGCACGATCGGCGGCAACCTGTCGACCAACGCCGGCGGGACGGCGGTGCTCCGCTACGGCAACACCCGCGATCTCGTGCTTGGCGTCGAAGTGGTGCTCGCCGACGGGCGCGTGCTCGAGATGCTGCGCGGGCTGCGCAAGGACAACACCGGTTACGATCTCAAGCAGCTGTTCATCGGCAGCGAGGGCACGCTCGGGATCGTGACCGCGGTGGTATTGAAGCTTTATGCCGCGTCCGCTGCGCGCGTCACCGCCCTCACGGCGGTCAAGTCGGTCGCAAGCGCGGTCGCGCTGCTGCAAATGATGAAGCGTTCGATCGGCGATCGCCTCGTCGGCTTCGAGCTCATCAGCGGCCCGGCGCTCCGGCTGTCGAGAAAGCATCATCCCGAGCTTCCCGATCCGCTGCCGGACCATCCCTGGTACGTTCTCGTTCAGGCCAGCGACAGTGCCGGAGGCTCCGCGCTCGAGGGTCAGCTCGAGCGTGCGCTGGCACATGCAGTCGACGACGGGCTGGTGCGCGACGCGACCGTCGCCCAGTCGCAGGATCAGGCCGACCGGCTGTGGGCACTGCGCGAGAACATCAGCGAGGCCCAGCGGCGTGAAGGCCCCAACATCAAGCACGACATATCACTGCCGATTTCGGCGATTCCGGCGTTTCTGGACGATGCCGGCACCGCGCTGATGCAGGCCTTCGACGGCGCGCAGCTCGTCGTGTTTGGCCATCTCGGCGACGGCAATCTGCATTACAACGTCGCGGCGCCCCCGGGCGAGGGCGCCGGCGGGTTCCTCGCGAACACGCCGCTCGCCAACCGCATCGTTCACGACCGCGTCGTGGCGGCCGGTGGAAGCATCAGCGCCGAGCACGGCATCGGTCAGCTGAAGCGCGACGAGCTCGTCCATTACAAGGCGCCCCTCGAGCTCGAAGTAATGCGCCGCATCAAGGCGGCGCTTGATCCGACGGGAACGCTCAACCCGGGGAAGGTGCTGTGAGCGCAGTTGCTCGCCGTCTTCGTCCAGTGCAACGGCCCCCGAAAATACGCCGACGCGAGGCCTGACGATGGGGAAAATGATCTTCTGGCTCGTCATCGTGTTCGCAGTGCTGTTCGCCGTTCGGCTGATGAACGCGGCGGCGCTCCGAAAACGCACGCGAAGCGCGGAAGACGCACGGCGCGGACGACCCGCCTCCGCCATGTCGCGCTGTGTCGAATGCGGCGTTTATCTTCCGGCCAGCGATGCCGCCCAAGGACCGCGCGGCGCGGTCTGCGGCGAACCCGGGTG
>JBDTNI010000118.1:0-6560 GCA_039933815.1 Betaproteobacteria bacterium | reverse complement strand
TGCCGATGCCGATGCCGATGCCGATGCCGATGCCGATGCCGATGCCGATGCCGAGCCGATGGCGCGATGGAGCGCATGGAAGTCGGTCATGACGAAATGGAGCCAGAAGAACTGCTCGGCACCGTGTCGCTGGGCGAGATCGAACTTGAAGGCCCGGCCGGGGACCAGATGCTCGACGTCCTTGCCGCATTCGATGCCCTTAGTCACGAGGAACGCGACACCGGTAAAGCGTAATCTCGCGATCGTGTAGGCGAAGAACAGCACGCTGAAGAACATCGTTTCGGTCGTGAGGACGATCCACGTGCCGAGATCGGACACTTCGCTCGCCCGGTTCTCGGCAAGGTCCGTGTCCCGCCCCTGTCGCCGGCGCGTGTTGGTTGAGCCGGTGGAACCAGCGCGCTGGGCGCTGCTCGATCTGAATCCGGCAAACCTACGATCGTTATTGACTGCGGAAATTATTGCCACACTTAGAATGATGACGTGGCTGCAAAGCGCACGCCGAAGGAGTCACCGTGCAGTTCTATCTCAATGGCTACGCGCCTGGCGACCCCCAGACGCATGCAGCGGCCGTCGGTGCGGAGATCCGAGCGGAGAACTTTCCGGATACCGTCGACGTCCTGGTCGTCGGCAGCGGTCCGGCGGGAACGCTGCTGGCGGCACAGCTCGCGGGTTTCCCGACCATAAGCACACGACTCGTCGAGCGGCGCGACGGCCCGCTTGAGCTCGGTCAGGCGGACGGCGTCGCGTGTCGCACCGTCGAAATGTTCGAAGCATTCGGCTTGAGCGACGGGCTTTGTCGCGAGGCCTACTGGGTCAACGAGACTACCTTCTGGCGCCCGTCGCCGGAGGACCGCTCCAGGATCGCGCGTACGGGTCGCATTGACGACACGGAGGACGGGTTGTCGGAGTTCCCGCATGTCATCGTGAACCAGGCCCGCATGCAGCAGTACCTTCTCGACTACATGCGCAGGTCACCGTCACGACTCGACGCCGACTACGGGCTGGAGTTCGTGACCCTGACAATCGACTCCGAGGTCGAGCACCCCGTTGTGGCGACGCTCCGCAACGTGGCCAACGGCGCGGAAATGACGATCCGCGCCAGGTACGTTGTCGGCTGCGATGGCGCCAGAAGCCGCGTGCGTGATGCGATTGGCGCGGTGCCGCGCGGGGATTTCGCCAACCACGCCTGGGGCGTGGTGGACATGCTGGCGATCACAGACTTTCCCGACATCCGACTCAAGGTTGCAATTCAGTCCGGAGACGAGGGAAACATCCTGATCATCCCGCGCGAGGGCGGTTACCTGGTGCGGCTCTACGTCGACCTTGGCGAGACCGATCCGAACAACCGCACCGCCTTCCGCGATACCACGCAGGAGAAGGTCATCGAGATCGCGCAACGCGTACTGCGCCCGTACACACTCGATGTGAAAAAAGTGGAATGGTTCGCGGTTTACCAGGTTGGCCAGCGCGTGACCGATCGGTTCGACGACGTCCCCGCCGAGCAGGTCGGGTCACGTTCTCCGCGCGTCTTCATTGCGGGCGACGCGTGCCACACGCACAGCGCCAAGGCCGGCCAGGGCATGAACGTGTCGATGCAGGATGCCTTCAACCTCGGTTGGAAGCTTATCTCTGTGCTCGAGGGACGTGCCAATCCTGATCTGCTTCGCACGTACTCCGTCGAGCGCCATGCGATTGCTCGAGGTCTCATCGATTTCGACAAGGAATGGTCGAAGATCATGGCGTCGCCGCCGAGGGACCCGCAGCACCCGGAACTCGGAGGTGTAGCCCCCGAAGAGCTTCAGGCGTACTTCGTCAAGTCGGGGCGCTATACGGCGGGCGTGTCGACGCGCTATCCGCCTGCTACGTTTCTCACCGCGGAGGAAACACACCAGGACCTTGCCAAGGGCTTCACAATAGGCATGCGATTTCACTCGGCACCTGTCGTGCGCCTCGCTGACGCCAAGCCCATGCACTTGGGCCATATTGCCCGTGCCGATGCCGCTTGGCGGCTCTACGCCTTTGCCGATACGAGCGGGCGGCGACTGCACGAGCTCGCGGACTTTTTGGCCGAATCTCCGAATTCGCCGATCCGACGGTTCACGCCGGCGGGGGCGGACATCGACAGCATCATCGACGTGCGCGCGGTATTCCAGCAGGCGCACCGCGATCTCCGGGTCGAGGAGCTGCCGTCGATCCTGCTTCCGCGCAAGGGTCGGTTCGGGATTGTCGACTACGAGAAGGCGTACTCGCCCGACCTCAAGAACGGTCCCGACATCTTCGACCTGCGTGGCATCAACCGCCAGAAGGGTGCGATTGTCGTCGTTCGTCCCGATCAGTACGTCGCGAACGTACTCCCGCTGGACGCGCACGACGCGCTCGCCGCCTTCTTCGAACGATTCCTGCTCGATCGCCACTGACCGCGGCGCGCGGTGCGTCTCAGCCCGCAATCTCCGAGCGCGCGCGCAATTGCGCGAAGCGCAAGCCCACCAGCATCACACCGGCTCCGCCAAGGGCGATGACGTTTCCGGTGCCGACGTAGCGCAGCAGATTACCTGCGAGCGCAACGCCGACGGACTGCCCGACGAAGTAGCAGAACGCGAACAGCGAGACAGCGGCGCCGCGGCGCTCCGGGGCCATTTGCGTTGCCTGCATCTGCAGCGTGTTGTGGAGCATGTAGAACCCGAGTCCTGCCGCGAACATGCAGGGGACCGCGAGCCAGCGCGAATCGATCAGCCCGACGGCGATGAAGCTGGTGCCGAGCAGCGACGCGCCAAGCACGGCCATGCCCGGCTCGCCCAGCCGTTGCACCAGTCGGCGTGACGCGGCCGCGAAGGAGAGGCCGCCCAGGCCGAACAGCAACGCCACGCCGCCCGCCAGCGTCAGCGACAATCCGTAGCGCATGTGGACATGCGTGGCGACGAACGCGAAGGCGCCGAACAGGGTGACGCCTTCGAGAAACACGATGCAGAGTATCAATCGCGGCCAGGGGTGCCTTGCCACTTCACGCATGTTGGACACCGTGTGCGCAATCGCCGACTGGCCCGCGGTTGGCACGATGAGCGTCGGTGCGGGAAGGCGGTGTCCAAGCCGCGCCAGCACAACCGACGCGATGCCGAACCACGCGGCGATGAACACGAACGCGACCCGCCACCCGAGGTGATCCGCAGCCAAACCGCCGAGCAGTCCGCCGCTCGCGACGCCCAGCATCTGCCCGGTCAGAAACCGTGCGAGCACGGGTTGGCGGTGATGATAAGGAATCACGTCGCCTATCCACGCCATCGAGAGCGGGATGATGGCCGCGGCGGCCGCGCCGGACAGCGCTCGTGCCCCGAGCAGCGTCGAAAACGTGGGTGCGAGCGCGCACGTCAGTGCCGTCGCAGCGCTGGCGGCGCACATCCACGCGACAACGCGAACCTTTCCGAAACGATCGCCGGCAGGCCCGAAAACGATTTGCAGAAGCCCGTAGGCGAGCGAGAACGCCGTGATCGCGTACGACGCTGTCGCGAGCGTGACGTTGTATTCGTCGGCGAGCCGCGTCAGCGACGGATCGGTCACTCGCAGCGATGCGGCGCTGGCGAAAGCGGCAAACGACAGCGCGACGATCGCTGCGACGGGTACCGCGGACGGATCGGTCGAGGCAGTGGTCGGGGGCAGCGGCGGCGCGACGGGCGGAGCATCCATCGCTTCATTATCCGGCACGCGGCGACGTGCGCCTGCGCGCCGCTGTCTTCAGGCCTTGCGTGCGACCAGGTCCACGAGCGCGGACATCCCCGTGTGTCGCGAGCCTTCGTTCAGCACGGCGTCGTATTCGCGCAGCTCGAGGATCTGCCATCCCGCGAACGCGCGCTCCACCCACGCGCGCGTATAGAGGTTCTCGAGAACGCCGGGACCGCCGGTCCCGTACTGCAGTTGTGCCGGTCCGTAGCCCTCGAGCAGGAACAGACCGCCGGGCTTCACGGCGGATTGCATCCGCGCGAACGCAAGGTCCCGCTCGTCCGCGGCGAGGAACTGGATGAAGATCGCGACGACGGCGTCGAATGCATCTGCCTCCGTGTGCCAAGTCTGAAGATCGTCCACGCGGTGATCGACGGAGACGTTGCGTCGGCGCGCGAGTTGCCGGGCCTTCTCCACGGCGTTCGGTGCGAAATCGAACGCTGTCACGCGCAATCCGCGTTCGGCGAGCCACACGCTGTTGCGCCCTTCGCCATCGGCGACGCACAGCGCGGATTGCCCTGCGGCAAGATGGCGCGCCGCGTTGCGCAGGAAATCGTTCGGCGCCTCGCCGAACAGATAAGTGGCGTCGGCATAGCGCTGGTTCCACGTGTCGCGGGGGTTGTCGAAGGTGGTCATCGAAGCATCCTCGGTTGTCGGTCGGGGCGGACACCCTGCCCATGGTGCGTCGGATTGCGGACGTCGACGGTCCGGCCACCGTGGCCAACACCTGGCCGGCATTGTCCACGGTAGTGGGCGCCCGCGGTCAGCGCGGCGTCGCGGTCCCGCCCCCGGCGCGCGCGCGTTCGCGCCGCAGCCACGGACTCACGCGGTAGCGCTCGCCGCGATAGTGTCCATCGAGTGCATCGAGCAGGGCTATGACGCCGTCGGCACCCCAGCTATCGAGCCACTCGAAGGGACCAAGCGGATAGTTGACGCCCAGTTTCATCGCGGCATCGGCGCCTTCGCGCGTGCACACCGACTGAAGGACGGCATCGGCGGCTTCGTTGATCAACATCGCCGTCGTGCGCGCGACGACGAGGCCCGGCGCATCCGCGATGCAAACAGGCGTGAATCCCAGCAACTCGAGCCAGGCGGGTGCCTGCGCACGCCATCCATCTCCGGCGGATTCGGCGATGGCGTACGCCAGCGCGGGCGACCCAGCGGGCGAGGGCGTCAGCCGGTCGAAAACGGCGACGTCCCCTTTCGCCAGCGCGCCGGCGACGTCGGATGCCGTGCGTCCGTCGGTCTGCAGCAGTCGTGCCTCGCCCACCGAGAGCCCCACCCATGCGCTCGCCAAATCCCGACCCGCGATCGTGACGGACGATGTCGCGAGCGCGTCGGCCAGACGATCCGCAACACTGCCTCGGCCGTGCACGACGACTCTGCGCGTCCGATCCGGCGCGTCGTTCGGCGCGGACAACAGCGCGGGCGCACCGGCCGGATAGCGATAGAAGCCGTGACCGCTTTTGCGGCCGAGCAGGCCGCCGTCGACCAGTTCGCGCTGCACCAGCGATGGAACGTAGCGCTTGTCGAAGAAGTTGGCTTCGTACACCGACTGCGTGACGGCGAAGTTCGTGTCGTGCCCGATCAGGTCCATCAGTTCGCACGGCCCCATCCGAAAGCCGGCCGCTCGAAAACACGCGTCCAGCGCCTGCGGTGTCGTGACGTTTTCCTGAAGCAGCGCCAGCGTTTCTGCATAGTACGGACGGGCGATGCGGTTGACGATGAAGCCGGGTGTGCTGCGGGCGTGCACCGCCGTCTTTCCCCATTGCCGCGCAAGCTCCGCGACGGCCCCGGCGACCGCAGGAGTGGTCTCGATACCACTGACCACTTCGACGAGTTTCATCAGCGGAACGGGATTGAAGAAGTGCATGCCGACCGCGCGTGCGGGATGCCGCATGCCGTTGGCGATGGCGGTGACGCTGATCGACGACGTGTTGGTGGCGAGCACCGCTTCGTCGTCCATCACGTCTTCGAGCCTGCGAAACAGCGCGCGCTTGGCATCGAGTGCTTCCACGATCGCTTCGACGGCAAGGCCGGCAGACGCTGCCGCCTCGAGTGTCGCGACCGGCTCGATGTTGCCGAGCGCCGACCGTGCGGCGTCCCCGGTCAGCTTGCCCTTGACGACGAGGCCGTCGAGCGTCGTCGCCAGCCGGTCCTTCGCGGCGCTCGCCGCGTCATCGCGTACGTCGTACAGATAAACATGGTGACCTGCCTGCGCGGCGATCTGCGCGATGCCGGCGCCCATGATGCCTGCGCCTGCGACGAGCACGGGTGCATCGCGCAGCCGTGATCTCATCGCGGCAACGTCCGTGCGGCGAGCGGCTTCGCAAGCAACGCACGCACTCTGCCGGGCGCCTCGTCGGTGCGAAGGACGCGCGCGACGCGCGGCCGGCGGTTGGTTGACATGAGGATCCCTAATAGGTCTCGAGATGCAGGCGGCCGTCGCGCTTCATCGCGGCTGCGATCGCCGCCCAGTCGAGGCCGGCCTGCTGCGCGACATCGCGCAACGCCATTATCACGCCGGCCTCCATGCTCTTCAGGCCGCAGACGTAGAAATAGCTATTGGGGTCGGCCATCAATCTGGCGAGATCGGCGGCACGTGAACGCATCGCGTCCTGCACGTAGGTCTTGGGCTGGCCCGGCACGCGGCTGAACGCGAACGTGATGTCGATGAAATCCTTGGGCAGCGACTGCAGCGGACCGAAGTAAGGCAATTCTTCCTTCGTGCGCGCGCCGAAGAAGAGCATCAGCTTGCCGCCTTCGAACTTGCCCGACTGACGCAGCCGCCGCCGCCATTCGGTCATCGCCCGCATCGGCGCGCTGCCCGTGCCGGTGCAGATCAT